>JBEIQI010000122.1:0-8817 GCA_040376605.1 Flavobacteriales bacterium
AATTGTAAATGGTTCCTCTCCTGCATGCCAGATCCCCGTGGGTTTAAATGATCAAATAAACCCAGTTTTTAAAATTTATCCTAATCCGGTTATAGATAATCTAACCATTGATTTTATAAGTATACCCAACCAACCTATTGAAATCTTTGATGCGTTAGGTAAAAGGGTGATGATAGAGCAAGCCATGGAGGCAAAGGTTACATTAGATGTTAATCATTTGTCTGCGGGAATGTATTATATAAAAGTTGGAAACTTTACAAAACCTATTATTAAACAATAACTAAATTAGGCACCTGTTTATAGTTTGGAAATAGGTGCTTTTTTAGTTGGTCCCAATTGCATTCAATTGGGGCTTTATATTGTTATGACTTATAAGATTATACTTAAACTATACCTTGTAATTTGTGATATAAACTACTATTCCAAATACTCAATGATGAAGTATTTAATAGATCTGAAGGTATTGATACCATTCTTGTAAGTTTTTTTAATGGGGTTACCTTTTGCATCTCGCTGGTCCACATATTCATCCTGCGAATATTCTAAATGACTAAGTTTGTTTTCGGTAACGGATACTGCATGTTCGGTATTATCCGGATTAAATTTGGTTTCTGTAATGGAATGATCGAATAACTCTCCTTCTCGATACAACTGATCTTCACGACGAATGATATGGAATTTATCATCTAGATAAATTTTATTGCTAATTCGGTTTTTTCCGGAAGGGTCTTTGGCATATTCAATATAGGTGGATTTATCTAACCATTCCAGGGTAATTTCGTAACTAATGTCTTCCATATGATCATATTCCCAACCTACTGCTTCTGCATTTTTGTTATACACATACCCTTTGCGGGTAATAAGCCGCTCCTTTCCACTATGGTTTACATAGGTTTGGATAGAGTCAATATTTTGAGCCTGATTGTAATGGGTAATGGTTTTATAGGTGAATTTATTGGTATCCTTGGGTGACCAGGAATTACTGTTAACAACTCCTTCTGCATAATAAATGCAAGTAACTTTTTTTATTTTGCCTTTTAAGCCCATCTCTTTTACATGACAATGCTGCGCTTGTACGGAAACAAACAATAACATTGTACCAACCATAAAAAACAAATTCTTCATTTATTTATTTTTTTCAAAAATATAATCTTTTTGCACCAAACTAATGCGCACCTTATAAGTTGTGTAAAAGTAATTTTTGCCCATATCCTGTGCAACAGCATGTTCGGTTTGCTCTTTCCATTTCTTAATACTTTCTAAATCTTTCCAGTAAGAAATGGTAATGCCAACTTCATTTCTTGCTGATTCTATACCCAAATATCCTTCCTGTTTTTTAGCAAGCTCTTCCATTCGGGCATCCATTTTTTTATAATCATGCTCGTTATTGGTTCTTATAGAAGTGAAGATAACTGCATAATAAGGTGGGGCAGGGGCAGTGGCGATCATGTTTGGTTGTTAAAATGTTACAGGCTTAAAGTTCAAGGTTGCCACATTAAAAACCAAATTTATGTTGTAATGGAGGCTAAATGGTTAGCCGTTTTGCGCCCCCGCTGCGAAGGGCCTGGCCCCCATTTCTTAGAGGGGGGCCGAGCGACAGCGAGCCCGCAGCACAGGGAAGGCGCCCAAATCAACAAAATCTATATAAAATTGTTATTTTTGTAGGGCAATATGCACGAACTGAAAGACATATCCATTGTAGTTCCTCTTTATAATGAGGATGAATCGTTACCCGAATTAGTGAGCTGGATTGAAAGGGTTATGAACGAACATAATTTGACCTATGAAATTGTTATGGTAGACGATGGGAGTACGGATAGAAGTTGGGAAGTGATTCAAGAACTGCATCAAAAGAATCCTCATATAATTGGTTTAAGTTTTAGACGGAATTATGGAAAAGCCGCCGGATTAAATGTAGGCTTTGAGCACGCCCAAGGCAGAGTAGTAATTACCATGGATGCCGATTTGCAAGATAGTCCGGATGAAATTCCGGAATTATATAAAATGATTACCGAAGGTGGTTATGATTTAGTGAGTGGTTGGAAGAAAAAAAGGCATGACCCCATTAGTAAAACCATTCCTACAAAATTATACAACGGCGTTACCAGTAAAATGAGTGGAATTAAACTACATGATATGAATTGTGGTTTAAAAGCATATCGTTATGAGGTAATAAAAAATATTGAAGTATACGGCGAAATGCATCGTTATATTCCGGTAATTGCGAAATGGGCCGGATTTAAAAAAATAGGGGAGAAGGTTGTACAGCACCAAGCCCGTAAATTTGGTACCACTAAGTTTGGCGGTTTGGAAAGGTTTATTCGTGGGCCCCTGGATTTATTATCCATCATGTTCGTTTCGAAATTTGGTAAACGGCCGATGCACTTTTTTGGCGGTATGGGGATTTTAATGTTTGGATTGGGTTTTTTAATTGTATTGATAATGGCTTGCTTAAAAATTTGGGCAGTGTACCATCAACATAAAATGCGATTAATTGCTGATGATCCATTGTTTTACGTTTCTTTAGTACTTGCCTTAATGGGTGTTCAATTATTCCTCACCGGTTTTATTGCCGAATTGGTTTCACGCAACGCCCCTGATAGAAATAACTATCATATCAAACAGAAAATTGGATAGTAAGGTTAAATATTCTCTCATTATACCAACGTTTGGCCGCCCGGATGAAGTAGATGAATTTTTGGAAAGTCTTACTCACCAGGAATATAAAAATTTTGAAGTGATTATTGCCGACGGGACTCCTAAAAAAAGTTTAGAAGAGGTAGCTAATAAATATATTGGTAAGGTTTCATTTACTTTTTTATACGAAGAGTATTTACCTGTTAGTGATGCCCGTAACCTAGGAGCACAAAAAGCTAAAGGAGATTATTTTATTTTTCTTGATTCAGATTGCATTATTCCTCCTCAATATTTGAATGAGGTGGAGAAAGTATTAAATGAAAAAAAATATGATCTTTTCGGTGGACCTGATGCTGCTGATGAAAATTTCACACCTGTTCAAAAGGCCATTAGTTATAGTATGACCTCCTTGTTCACGACTGGTGGGATTAGAGGAAAAAAGAATCATTTTGGGGTATTTCATCCTCGTGGATTTAATATGGGTATTAAAAGGGAAGCTTTCGAGAAAGTAAATGGTTATGATGTAAATTTTAAATGCGGAGAGGATATCGACCTTAGTATTCGAATTTTAAAAGAAGGATATAAAAGTGGTCTCATTTCGGATGCTTATGTTTACCATAAACGCCGAACTGATTTTAAAAAGTTTTTTAAACAGGTATTTAGGTTTGGGGCTGCAAGAATTAATTTATATTCAAGACATAAATCAGAACTCAAGATTACACATCTTTTTCCTTTTGTGTTCATGTGTTATTGGACGCTCGGTTGGACAAGTTTCTTTATTCATCCCTATATAGGTTTGGCCTGGGTGGCCAGTTTATCCTTTTATAAGTTGTGCATTTTGTTTGATAGCAGCATTAAAAATAAAAGTATATACATTGGGATTTTAAGTGTTCGAGCTGCCTTTACTCAATTAACCGGATATGGTTGGGGATTTTTTAGAAATGGGATAGAGGTTTTTGTTAAAGGCAATAAGAAAGGACTAAAATTATAGAAGCTTTACTTTTATTTTCAATAAACTTAACCGACGTATTTCTTTAAATACTTCAGAAAGAATAGGAACTTCTTGTGAACTAATATTTTCTTCCTTAATATCCCAGCTAAGCTGCAGTTGATAATGATTGTCGGCCACCTTCGTTAACTGGCTGTTAAATGCAAATTGTGGACTTGTGATTGTATGCTGATAGCTATATAAATCTTCTATTTTTACTAATTGATCAAAATTTATTTCAACCCAAAACTCCTCCTTTCCAGGAAAATCGCAATGGTAATTGGCTTTAAAATATTTTGCATTTATATTTTCGTAATGACTATTGATTAGCTGGGAAAGGTCAACTACATATGAACTATCCAAAGTTGAATACACATTTTTATATTGATCACCAATCATTCCGAATTGATGGAAATAGGGATAAGTTTTTTGGGCCGAATCTAGGTGAACTTGACTTAACGGTATTTTATTAAATATATCTGAATAATACGTAGGTGAAATGGTGGTGTCTTTCCATCCATATTGATAATAACCACGGGTTAAGGTAGAAAATTGACCACTCAAACTTACCTTTTGTTGAATGGAACTTTCTAATTTCTCGAGAGATACTTGAATAATGGTTACCACCTTTTTGTTATTATCGGCATATTGGCTTGATTGAATGCTCTTCAAGGGGTATGCAATCTGATCTGGATCTCGATCATAGATTTTTCGGGGAACCATTTGTGGGATTAAATGAACATATTGTCCCATTAAATAAAATGGAAGTTCGTTAGTATAATAGCCGAAACGACCTGTTTTAGGGTAAAATAGATAGGAATTAGAATCTTCGTCGAATAGAATATAAGCTAAATGTTCGGCATAACAAATTCCGGGATTTAAGGTGTCGATTATTTGAATTCTTTGATCCTGTAAGAGTATTTTATAATAAGGTTTATTTACACGATCCAGCATATGATAATAAAATTCATGTCGTGAAGCCTCCCTAAGAATTCCTTTTTCCAGATAAGTTCCCATGTCATTGAACCCTAACTCCTGATGAATAAAATAGTTAAAATCATTTTTATATTCTAGCTTGTCAATAGCATATTGATGAATTAAATTCATAAGTGCTGCTCCGTGAAGGTTATTATTTCCAAGCAATTTCATTTTTTCGAAGAATTGACTGGTTTTATAAGATTGCAAATCATATTGATCCCATGTTCTCATTTCGGCCGGATCAATTCTATTTACGAATGGATATAATAGATCTTTCCACAGCAGTGTTTCAATGGTTTGTTTGGCAAATAATTCTTCCGTTACAGTATATTTTTTATTATTAAATATTTCTATTCTCGGCAAATCGTAAATATTTGTGGATATAAATGGGTCCACCGGTTCTAAATTTTCAAAAAGAATTTTATGAGTAATTTGATCCGTTGATTGTTCATTGGAAATAAATTCACCCAATTGTGTATTGATATAGGTATCTACTTGCCCCAAGGCTGAATTCTGGATGGTTAAATATAATTCTTGTTTAGGAATACCCTCATTTAAATAATATTTGAAAGGATACATGGGCAAATGATGACTGATGACTATGTCGAGTTGGTCACCCGGCTGGAGATTTCGAACATAGAAATAGTGAACATAATAGGGCAGAAGCTGATCAAATGTTCTTTCCTCCAATCTATAGGCATTCTCATCTAATACAGCTTTTACTATTTCTCCATTTCTGATGATTCTGGCATCAAAAAAATTAATACGTTCAAATAATAATTTGGGAAAGTTAGAAGTGTCGGTTCGATAAATATTTTGAATTTGAGCTAGCCTTGTATCTGTTATAATGGGTACTCTGAATAGATTATAATCGTCAATAGCCGCTTGATCATTAAACTGAATCCTCTGGTATCTTTTTATATGTTGAAGGTCGATATCGATGCTGGTTTCTTCGTAAAGAATAACCGCAGGATAGGCTTTATATTTCTCCGATTGGCTGAGACTAAGTTTTAGCTCATCATGCCAGTTATATTTAAATTTTCGATGTTCGAAGGATTGAGCAGATACGCTGCATATTATACAGCCGAGAATTATTGAAGCAATATATTGCCTTTTTAAAATCAACGAATCAAATTTAGTTGGGAAATATAATTGTCTTCTTTGGTTTCAATAACAACATAATAATTCTGGGTCTTTGCTAAACTTGAAATGTCCAGCATCAAGGAATTATTGATGGTAACATCCAGTTGATGAATTAAAATCTTCCCTTGATAATCCAATACTTTGAGTGCTGCTTTTCCATTGTAGTTAATTCCCAGATTGATATTATTACCGGTTTCATCCAATTCAACCGCCATGGGTTTACTATTTCTTGGCATACCGCCAGATATTGGTTGAAGGGTTCTGCAGAATTGATATGATGTCATTACTTTGGTTCTTTTGGTAAATAGGTTCATTCTATAACAAACGAAGCGAATGCTAATATCCTTGCCACCATTGTCCATTACTTCGATGGTTGACCACTGTGAGCTGAATGGTGGATTAGGGAAGGTTCCCCCCTCACTATATATTCCTCCTTTATCGGATCCCACATTATTTAATGCGGCAGATTGAAGAATGGGGTAAAAGTTAGGATTTGTTTTGTTGTCTGAAAAATCAGCATGAGTTCCATTATCAATGGCTAACATATGCGCATCTCCTGATATGATAAACATATTTACGATATTACTATCTCTAAAAAAATTGGATAATTCTGTTCGGGTTTGGGTATAGCCACCCCAATTATCCGAACGTTCACCTGAAAATGAAACAGAACTCACCCAACAGATGATTTGTCCTTTATTTTTAGCAGACATTACTTCAGACTTAAACCAGTTTTTTTGATCAACACTCATGATATCTCCATTTTTTCTTTCCGAACGTAAGTCGGTCATAATAAAATGAACCCGGCCGATCGTAAAACTCTGATAAATGGATTGGCTGATCTCATTGACCCCTAAAGGATAATAAGGGATATATTCTTTATAGGCTTTATAGGCGGCAATTCCACATCCGGTGCTACCATCATTGTTGTCACCACAAAAATCATGATCATCCCAAACATAGGCAATCGGAATATTCTGTAGAAATTTAGCTTCCTTAGGGTGTTGCAAAACCTTTTCTTCATAGGCTGTTCTATGGGGCTCTAAATCCGAAGAGGAGGGATTCGCATAATGAAGATCTCCCGGCATTAAAAGGAATAAAGGGTTCTGGGCCCTCATTTTATCATAAACCTTATTATTAGGAAAAAAATTACATGAGCCTGCTACAAATTTAAATGAGTATGGCGATGTTGTAACGGTTTTAAAACTACCAATATGCTTTTCGGCAAGATCTTTCACTCCATCTATTTCCAAACAATAATAGTAGGTTCGGGTAGATTCTAAATGATCAATAATTAAAGCAACCGTATTTCCAAATTCTAACTTGGCAGATGTAAACTCTGAGTAAATAGGTTGAGAAAATGCTTTATCAAGGCATACCACTAATCTTACCTTTTCGGCTGGACTTTTTAATACAGCATTTACTTTGGCCGAACTCGGAGTAATGGCACCGCTCCAAAAATACAGTACTTCGTTGGCTGCTAATTTGTTGAAGGAGGTGAAGAGTAAAATAAAGTAGAAAAGTCTTTTTAACATGCCCTTGTTTTATTAAGTAAATTTATGATTAAATTTCTTTAAAACCCTGTGGTTGCTGTATTTTCTGTATAATTTTATGAAAGTTTATAATTAAGAGACATGAAAAATAAAAATCAAATAGGCTTGGACGCTGCAGGCTCCGAAAAATTAGCCAAAGGATTAAATAATCTTTTAGCCAACTACCAATTGTTTTATATCAATGCCCGAGGTTTTCACTGGAATATTACCGGAAGTAAATTTTTTGAATTGCATTTAAAATTTGAAGAGTTATATAATGATGCTTTGATAAAAGTGGATGAAATTGCTGAAAGGGTATTAACCTTAGGTCATACTCCCTTGCATACCTTTACGGATTATACCAAAGTATCTTCCATAAAGGAGGAAAAAAACATTTCTGATGGTACCAAGGCGGTAAAAGTGGTAGTAAAAAGTTTCCAAACCTTGATTGAAATTGAAAGAGGCTTATTGGATTTATCAGCCAAGGTGAATGATGAAGGTACGAATGCTTTGATGAGTGATTATATCCGGGAACAGGAGAAATTGGTTTGGATGTACACTTCTTTTTTAAAGGGGTAAGATCATTTTTAGCGTTTGCTAAGAAATTACTTCATTCATTAATTCGTGTAATACTTTTTTTTCAACTTCCCAATTGAGTTGTTTTGAGGCTTCTATTGTATTGTGTCTATATATCTGATATTTTTCGGGATGTTCAAATAAATGTTGAATAGAATTGGCAATTTCTTGAGGATCTACCTGATTGACAATAATGCCTACTTGATATTTTTCGATAATTTTTTTGAGTTCTACTAAATCGGAAGATATCACAGGGATACCACATTGGATATAATCGAAAATCTTATTGGGTAAGCTAAATCGATAGTTGATATTGGTGTCTTTGTCTAAGGTCACACCTGCATCGGCATTCATGGTATATTGGATAAGTTTAGCATAGGGTTGTTTGCCAATAAAAGTTACTTGAGTTTCCAACTTCCATTCCAACACCATTTTTTTTAATATCTCCAGCACATCTCCGTTACCCACAATGTATAAATGAAAATTTGATGGAAGATATTTAAATGCTTCTACCAATTCTTCTGATCCCCTATGCATATTGATTCCACTACCTTGCAAGATGATAATATGTTTATTTTCTGGCATTCCTAGTTCTTTTCGAGTAGTCGTTTTTTCAAGTTTTAATTTGGCTGGTACATTTCTAATTACCTTAAATTCTTTATGATACTTATCTTTAAAAAGTGAAGCTATACTATTATTTACCGTAATACAATACTTTAGCTTGGGTACAATCCATCCTTCGATAGCTTTCCATGTTTTTTTTGCAAATCCGTTATTCTCTAATTCAGGAACTTCTGTAAAGTATTCATGGCTATCAAAAATTACCGGCTTAGCTTTAAGTTTGCCAGCCAGATGATTGGCTAATAGGGTATCCAAATCGTTACTCCATAAAATATCTACTTTACGCCAAAGAAGTAACCAAAACAATCTCCAATTATAAAAGGCATAAAATAATGGACCTTG
>JBEIQI010000089.1:0-10823 GCA_040376605.1 Flavobacteriales bacterium
AGTTGTGCTAGCAGAAAAAATATAAGTAGTTCCTCCAAAAGATTTTACACTTCTTAAATTACCAGTTGGGCTAGCTGAAACGGAACCATTAGTATACAATCCATTTTGATCACCTATATACCAATTGGTATTAAACAAGCTTGAAGCACCTCTGGTTTGTTGTCCGCTAGCGCCTGTATAAGTTGTGGCTAAATTGAAAACACCTGCTGAATTAAATGTTCCAACAGCACGAGTAGTGATGGTGTTGATATTGGGAAGTGTATTGTTGGTGTTTCCGCCAGTAAAGGTAAGCAAGCTTCTGTCATTAGTTAAAGCTAAATATCCGGTGGATGTAGCACTTCCCGAAAACCTCAAGGCATTTGGCAAGGTAGTTCCATCAATAGGATATGCATTCACAGCCGGACCTGCAACAGTTGAACTTAGTTCAACAATACTTGCAGTTGTATTGCTGGCTGACGCAGCAGCAACAAAAACGGCCAAATTGCCCGCTGTAAAAGATTGGGCATTTGCCGTTATAATTGAGATGAAAACTCCCAGGATGACAATTGTCTTTTTCATTTTATTTTAATTTTCACAAAAGTGTACATTGCAGATTAACCCAATGCACCTCTAATTTTAACTTACTGTGAAGAGTTTTTTAATATTAATAAATTGTAAACATTCGAGAATAGATGATAAAAAAAAGCTTGTTTATGTAACCCACAACCTTACAGAATGTCTTATCCTTTTTAAGTACCATCATTTATCAAAAGCTAACAATGGAATATTTTGTTTTTTATAAATCGTGAACTGAATAATCTCCTTATTGGCTAGTTGACCTACCTTATTTTGCAACCATCATTTGTTGAAAGGTTAAAAAATAAGCCATTTCACCTTCTGTTTCAACACTCATTTCAGATTCCTCAGTATCTTCATCAGCAACCGTTTTTATGATTGGATCCTGCACATATTTGTACATGTGCCATTCGCCATCGTAGTATTCCATTGACGTTAAACTTTCAATCCAATCACCAGAATTGATATAGGTAATGGTTTTATTATTGAGTTCGTATTCCTGTATTTTGGGTTGATGGATATGACCACAAACCACCGCATCATAATTTTTAGCCTCTGCAATTTCTATGGCTACTTTTTCATAATCACTGATAAACTTGATGGCACGTTTAACCGATTGTTTAACATGTTGTGAAAATTTGATTTTGTTTACCTCTTCCTTACTGAATAGGTAATTAATGGCTCGGTTAGCCAATACCAACATATCATATGACTTGCCTCCAATTTTAGCTAACGTCTTTGAGTATCTCATTGAAACATCAACCAAATCACCATGAAAAAACCAGGTTTTTTTACCATCCAAATCGAGTACCAATTCATTCCTTAAATGAAAGCTTCCCATACTAAAATCAGTAAATTTCCTCAACATTTCATCATGGTTACCGGTTATGTAATAAACTGGTATCTCATTGGTAATATACTTAACAAACTTTTTTATGACCTTCATATGAGATTTTGGCCAGTATTTTTTGGAGAATTGCCAGATATCAATAATATCTCCGTTAAGTATAACCATTTTAGGCCGCACAGTTTTGAGATATTTTAGAAGTTCTTTTGAATGGCAACCGTAGGTGCCTAAATGAATATCGGATAATACCAGTATCTCAATTTCCCGGATCGCATGTGTCTTCATACACTTTGAGGGTTAGTAGCAAATTTAGTTCTTGCATATTATTTCCTCATTGGGGAATGGTTAAATAAATAACAAGAAATAAATTCTGAATCAAATTTCTGAGGTTTAGTAAATCAAACTAAACATAGTTAAGGTGCCATCCTCCTAAATTCTCAACGCCCGGGCAGAAGTGATAGCAAGCCACCTGCAGGACGCAGTAAATACGGATAGTACGAGTAAACGGCAGGAATACCAGTACTAGCCATCATTTACAAAGTGCTGCAGGCTGGTACTAAAGCGCATGACCGTTGGCTTGCCTAATTCTTGGATAAAACCTCTCTGGCGCTCAAATATCTGCCGATTTTTAATACTTTTGAGCTATACACTTTTAATATGAAACTTTTAGAAAATAAGATTGCATTTGTATCGGGCGCATCTCGCGGAATTGGTAAAGGTATTGCTCTTGAATTGGCTAAGTATGGGGCACATGTAGCCTTTACCTATAGAAGCAGCCAAACGGAAGCTGAAGCCATAGAAAAAGAATTACAAGCCATGGGGATAAAGGCCAAAGCATATCAAAGCAATGCGGCTGACTTTGCTCAAACTCAAACCATTGTTGATGATGTAATCGCTACCTTCGGGGGTTTAGACATTGTGGTAAATAATGCCGGTATTACCAAGGATAATTTATTAATGCGAATGAATGAAGAGGCTTGGGATGAGGTGATCAATACCAATTTAAAATCGGTATTTAACGTAATTAAGGCGGTGCAGCGTCAACTTCTGAAACAACGGAGTGGTTCGATTATTAATATTAGTTCGGTGGTGGGGAATAGTGGTAATGCAGGACAAGCGAACTATGCCGCATCTAAAGCAGGTATGAATGGACTTACAAAATCAATTGCCAAAGAATTAGGTTCTAGAGGAATTCGTTGCAATTCTATTGCCCCTGGCTTTATTGAGACAGAAATGACCCACGGCTTAAATGAGGAACAGAAAAAATTATGGCTGGAAACGATACCATTAAAAAGAGCCGGAAGTCCTGCAGATGTGGCCAACCTGGTAGTTTTTCTAGGCAGCGATATGAGCTCTTATATTACCGGACAGGTGATTAATGTTTGTGGTGGAATGCAGATGTAGAAGGATTTTAGATTGTCGATTGAAGATGATGGCAGCTCAATTAAAACTACGAACAAAAAAATTAGGATTGACAGTTATTAAATTATTAGATGAATTGCCAACCAATACTTCAGCCGTTGTAATTGCTAGGCAAATAACAAGAAGTTCAACCTCAATAGGAGCTAATTATAGAGCGACTTGCAGAGCGAAATCAGGTCCTGATTTTATCAATAAACTCGGATTGTTGAGGAGGAGGCTGATGAAACATTAGATTGGCTCGAGATGTTGGAGGAGGCAAATATGATCGATGGTAGAAAAATTGTTGATCTTAAAAAGGAGGTTGATGAAATTATTGCAATAATGGTTTCTTCAATTAATACAATGAGAAATAAAACAAATCGTTAATAGAATCAACTTGTGATAATAATAATCTAAAATCGGCAAACAAAAATTTAAAATTGAGTGTAGTACTTTCATATCCCTGGTGGTTTCTTAGCTTTTGCTTAATTGCAGGAGCCTGTTATGCTTTAGTCCTTTATTTTAAAAGTAAAAAAAACTCCGGTGTCAATAACCTGCTCACGAAGGCATTGGCTGCTGTTCGTTTTATAACGGTTAGTATTTTGTGTTTTTTGCTGTTATCGCCTTTGATTAAAAATGTATTTAGGAAAGTTGAAAAACCTATTATTGTGGTTGTTCGGGATAATTCTATGTCGATACCTCTTAATAGTGACTCCAGCTATTATAGGAATATTTTTCCCAAACAAATCGACGAGTTTTCATCGGGTCTTGGGAAGGATTATGAGGTGGTAGTCTATAATTTTGGATCGGATCTTCAATCGCAATCTCCGTTGGATTATTCGGAAAAGATTACCAATATATCGGCGGCGATGGATGATATTAAACTTCGTTACCTGAACAGAAATCTTGGTGCCATTGTATTGGCATCCGATGGGTTATACAATCAGGGGTTAAATCCTGTTTATGATGCAGCATCATTAAAGGCTCCGGTATATACTGTTGCGTTGGGAGATACTTCCATCAAACGAGACGCTTTAGTGAAGGAAGTGGCCTATAACAAAGTAGTATTTCTGGGGAACCAGTTTCCCATTGATATTTCTGTAGTTGCTAATAAGCTGCAAGGCACCAATACTACTTTATCTGTTACTCATAATGGTAAATCGGTTTTTAGTAAGTCATTATCCATTAATGGCAATAAGTATAGCAATTATAGCTCGTGTACCTTAACTGCTGATGCTCCAGGGACCCAGCGATATCGTATTTCGATTACCAAGGTAGAAGGGGAGGCCACCGTTTTGAATAATTATTATGATATATTTATTGATGTTATTGATAGCAGACAAAAAATTCTGATACTTACAGAGTTTCCGCATCCTGATATTGCCGCTTGGCAACAAGCGATTAACCAAAACAAAAATTATCAAAGCGAAATTGGACTTGTCCCAGGGTTTAATAAAAATTTGAGAGATTATAGTTTGGTAATTGTACATCAATTGCCTACCACCTCAAACAATGCCTCTACTTATATAAATCAAATTACCACTCAGCAAATACCTGTAATTTATACACTCGGGAATAGTACCAATGTGCAAAGTTTTAATGCCCTCAATACTGGACTTAAAGTAGTTGGAAATAGAAATAATACAGATGATATTCAGGGGACATTGAATTCAAACTTTAGTTTGTTTAGTTTAAGTGAAAATGTTTCTAAATACTTTGCTAAACTTCCGCCGTTAAGTGGACCGTATGGGAGTAGTTTCGAGATTTCACCCACTACTGAAATTATGGCATTTAGGAAAGTTGGAACCGTTACTACCACTTATCCTTTAATTTGCTTTACTAATAACAACAAACATAAAATTGGAGTAATTGCCGGTGAAGGTATTTGGAAGTGGAGAAATTATGATTACGCAGCCCATAATAATCATGAAATATTTTTTGAGGTAATCAATAAAATGATTCAGTACACTGCTGTTAAGGAGGATAAAAGCTTCTTTAGGGTAAATAGTGCTCAACAATTTTATGAAAATGAGCCTATCATTTTATTCGCGGAGTTATATAACGAAAGCTATGAATTATTAAACGAGCCTGATGTAAAACTAGATATTTTTAGTGAGGCGAATGCTAAATATTCCTACACCTTCAGTAAAGTAGGCAATTCATATAGGTTGAGTGCAGGAATACTTCCTGTTGGAGAATACCGATACGAGGGCTCTGTTCAATATAAAGGCAAAAATTTAAAAAAATCGGGAAAGTTTATTGTAAAACCTATACAATTGGAAGCATTAAATACGAGTGCCAATCATGATATGCTGAACAAGTTAAGTGTTTCTACTGAAGGGAAATTATATTATCCTCAACAATTAAATGAGCTTAAAAATGAATTAATCAATAGTAAGGAAATTACGTCAGTAGCCTATAAACAAAAGCAGTTAAGGGATCTTATTTATTACAAGTGGCTATTCTTTGTGATTCTATTTTTATTGGGATTGGAATGGTTTGTTAGAAAAAGGGAAGGGCTTGCTTAATAAAATTCTAATTGAACATCATCTACTTTAAATGTAGCATTGTTCCAATTTACCAATAAAACAGTAAACTTAGCGTCTTTAGGTAATTCTTCTGGTATTTGGTAATACATTATATTCTTGCTTTTTTCCCATTTATTGATTGGAAAATTGTAATGTGGTTTACCGGCATATCCAACGGCTGTATTATTGTGTTTTAAAATGATGTTATATCCAAAATCTTTTTCCAAAGATTGAATATATAAATTACATTTAATGATCCTAGTGCCAGATGGGATCTCTTTCTTATAAAATTCCCATAATACGTAATCTGCAGTATCAGGAGTTACCTCAAGTATTTGATGGCCACTTCGGGCCTGCGGATATCTTTTTATGCTAGGGTTCTGTGAAGTACTTTCGAAGTTTATGTTAACCATTAATCGATTAAAATTGATGTAATAATAGTATTCGTTCCAGTTCCAAACGGTTCTCCCTGCATAAACATGATCGTATTTACTTATTATTTTTTGGTTAACTGCAATGGACATAAAAATAAAAAGAGTCACAACAATGATTAGTATCCTATTTTTATGGATTAACATTTGTTGAAATCCATAAGCCGCAATAAATGCATATCCTGCAAATGTTTGAACGAAATTTCGTTGTCCATAACCATCGCCGAACGTAGGTGCCCACCAACTTGAAATGATGTAAATACTCAATATTTGATAGACTAAAAAATATATTGCATAGGGAACTTTCTTGTAAACGGCGTAAATGTTGGCAAGAAATAAGAAAATAAAAATGAGGCTATATGGAATGAGGCCGTTATATGGGGCAAAAAGGACTTGAAGAATTTTTGGATGGCTCATATTGCTAAAACCTTCGTTCCCGTATGAATAATATATCCAATGACCTGATAACTGATGCCAATAATATAATTGTGGAAAAAAAACAAGAACGGATGTAATCACCCAAATGACAAGGTTTCTTGGTCTGATTAATATCGAAAAATTCTTCTTAGTATCTTTAGATAAGAATAATATGATTGGTAGAAAAATTACATCTGTTGGTCGTATTAGAACAATGCATGAACCCACTAGCCCTAACATAAGTGCATTTTTAATCGAATTTTTTTTAATGATAGAAAGTCCCAATAATAAATACGCACTAAACAGAAAGAACGAGTATATATGAGACATTCCTGGGTGATGCACTGCATAGAAATAAACATTTGTGCCGATAATAATGGAGGTAATGGAAATAAATGCAATGAGCTTATTAAAATAATGGCTCAGGAAATAAAACAAACAAATAGCTCCAGCCCATAGATAAAATATTGCTGCAATATCTATGGTCCTTCTTAATTCTATCGAATCGGCAAATATTTTGTCTTTTTTATAGAATAATCTGGAAACTAAATAAAAGGGGGATAATAAATAAGCTTCGCCACATGTATATTTATCTTTAACAATAGAGCAGTCTAATTTAAATCCTTTTCCTAATGCACTATCAATATCTGGTGGGTAATTTTTCGAGTAATAACCATAATCATACCACATCAACAAGTGTGCAAAATACCCTGCGGCATCAGCATGATTTTCTTTTTTCCAGATTGTACTATCGTTCTTTCTATGATATTGATAAGATTGAATCAGCATAAGAACGGCAAAAACAGTAAAAAGGATCAAATATATAGGAGATTTTGACCAGATGTTTCCATGGCTATGATGCTGGTTGTTTTTCATTCCCAATAATGATGGTTATAGCCTTATTTTTTCGTTCTTAAATCGGTTAAAGTATATAGTGAGGTTTCATTTTCTTTTCCTCTAAATACTTTCGTGGTAACATACTCGGCTTTTATTTCGGGTAATAAATCAATTCTACGTAGCAGATTTTCACTAATCAAGATTTGACGTTTTAAGGTGATACATTGATTGAGGATACGTTCTGTCGTATTAATAACATCCCCATGAAAAACTATTTCTGACTTAATTTTTCCAACCTCCCCGGTAATTACTTCTCCGCCATGCAACCCAACTTTAAATTCAGGAGCAATGCCATATTCTTTAATATAGGTATCTCTCAGCCGATTCATTACCTTTACAATTCGAAAGAAGGATTTAATACAATTTGAATTCTTAATTCCATCTTTCATCTTCCAGGTAACAACCACCTCGTCACCTACGTATTGATAAATCTCACCTCCATATCTACTGATTGGAGTGGCAATATCATGAAAAAATTGATTGAGAAAGGAATGGTATTTTTCGGTGGTCATTTTTTCGGCCAAAGTTGTTGACGAATTAATATCAATAAACATAAAAATACGTTCTTCCTTTACCGGCTTATGGTATTTACCAAGGATATAATTGTACATTAATCTAGGCCCGATAATTCTGCTGGTAAGCTTCACAAAATTCATAATAATGCTAATGGTAAAACTTGTCCATAACATATTTAGGAAAGTTTGCCATTTCAAAACGTCCTTAAATACATCACTGTCAAATATTTTATTGGGAGGTAAATCAGTGAAAAGTAAATTGTATAAACCTATTGATACGTATTCTGATAATTTGAACAAGATGATAAGGGTGAAGGTTCCTATTAAAAGAGAAACAGGAAAACTATATTTTCGAAGCACTTTATATTCAAAAAAATCATTACCCACCTGTAAGAAGATAGCGATGATAAGACCTGATATAGAACCAATAACAAATGCGTAACCTGCAATGCCCCATGCATTAATACTTAAAGATATACCAATAAATAAACCAAGAATTAAGGATAATGAAATGGCTCCTACGGTTTCTCGAATAGACTTGATGTAAACTTTTGACTGAACAGTGAAAGAAGCCAATTCTTCTTGCTGAGTTTTTAGGCTAATTTCCTTTTGGATTTTATAATTAATTTGTTTCTGCTGGTCGTAATTCTCCTTTACATATTTGGTGTTAAAATGTGTTTCACTTAGGTATTGTAATTGAATATCACTCCATTGATTATCGGAATATTCTTTATCTAAATAAAGGGCCCATTCTTTTCTTAATAAGGAGCCACGGCTATGGAAAGTGGGTTTACCCATTGAAATTCTATCAGCATCGATAACAACGGCCTCCAGCATATTACCTGATTCATGGCGGTATTTAGTGGCCATAATACAGTTTTTAATTATGGAAATTTTTTCTTCTGGGTATTGAATAGATTGAAGAAATTCATCGGCCATAGCCTGACTTTCTTCTTCATGCCCTATATACTGTTCGGTATAGCCGATATCATGCAACCAAGCGGCCAAAATAACCAATTCCAATTCATTATCCGACAAGCCTTCACCGATTCCAATTTCTTCAGCGGCCTCCGCCACTTCGATGGTATGTTCTAAATTATGAAAGGATAGATCCTTAGGTAACTTTTCCTCGAAAAGTTTTTCAACAAATGATTTTGTTAGATCTATAAATTGAGATTGCACCTTACAAAGTTAGTAATTCGATTGTATATCACAATGAAGCTAATTTTTGAAACCGGGATTAGCTTCGGGGATGAAATTGCAATACAATGTCTCTTAAATAGTTTCGATCGAGATGGGTATAAATTTCTGTAGTGGTTATGGATGCATGACCCAACATTTCCTGAATAGCTCTTAAATCGGCACCCCCATCAATTAAATGGGTGGCAAAGGAATGCCTGAAAGTATGTGGGCCGATGTTTTTATGAATACCAGCCTTTAAGGTGAGGTCTTTAATAATTAGAAATACCATTTGACGAGAAAGGGTTTTTCCGAATTTATTCAAAAAAACGATGTCTTCATAACTTTTTTTTATGGGAATATGCACCCTAATGAGATCCATATATATTTTTAGATGCTTAATAGCTACCGAGCCGATGGGGACTAAACGTTCCTTATTACCTTTACCTATCACCTTCACAAATTGATCTTGCAGGAATAGGTTAGATATTTTTAATTCGGTGAGTTCAGAAACTCGCAGTCCACAAGAATATAAAGTTTCAAGCATGGCTTTATTTCTGGATCCATCCGGAGTAGATACATCAATTTGGTCCATCAATGCATTTATTTCATCAATGGATAAGAATTCGGGAAGTTTTCTGGCCAATTTGGGCAATTCGAGAAGGGCAGAAGGATCGTCCTTCATTTCATTTTCCAATTTAAGGTATTTATAAAATGCCCGAATTCCCGATATGATTCTTGCTTGTGAAGTGGCTGATAATCCAAGATTATATAAGTGGTGGACAAAGGCGGTGAGCTCTTGCAAACCTGCTTCGGTTGGGCTTTTTCCTATGGTGTCCAGAAACCAGAAGAGTTTGGTAATGTCTTTTAGATAGGCTTCAATAGAGTTTTTTGATAGTGATTTTTCTAATTGAAGATAGGCTTTGAAGCCATTATGATAATGGGTGAAATCCAATGATGAATTATTTACTGTAAAATTATAACTTTATAAAAATTATTTGGGGGATGAAGATATTAGTTATTAACGGGCCAAACCTGAATTTATTGGGAAAAAGAGAGAATGAGATTTATGGTAGTTTTACTTTAAATGACTTGGAACGGGATTTAATAAATACATTTCCGCAAGTGGTATTTGAGTTTTATCAAAGTAATATTGAAGGAGAGTTAATCAACTGTATTCACGATTTCAAGGGCCAGGCAATCGTCATTAATGCTGGGGGGTACACCCATACTTCAGTTGCTATAGCCGATGCACTGCGGGCCGTATCAAAGCCTTTTGTTGAAGTTCATATATCCAACGTATATGCCCGAGAAGATTATCGTCATCATTCAATGATGGCTGCATCGGCCGTTGGTGTTATTGCCGGTTTTGGCAAGGATGGTTATTTATTTGCGGTGCAGCATATCCTGTCTAAGTTGTAAAATCGCCAGTTAAATCACTGAATTTATTTTTTTTACGTAAAAAGAATTCAAACACCACCGACTTTTTATAAATGCGTCCTACTTTTTTATTTGGAACGTTTTTTCTCTTTTTCATTACCCTGAAAAAATACCAATAATAACTCATATGAGCTACAAATACGGCCCATGCATTTTTTAAACCATTCTTATGAGGAAGAAATGAAATCGCTGCTACGCCATCTAGTATCATACGAAGAAACAACAAGGGTAAAAAGGATCTTTTAGGTAGGTTTTTTGTCATTAACATCAGGTTATTCCTGAAGTTTAAAAACGTTTTTTTAGGTGATCCCATTAACAAAGTTCCGCCTCCTACATGATATACTAATGAACCTGGATGAAAGTACACTTGGTATCCCTTATTTTTTAGTCTCCAACATAAATCAATTTCTTCCATATGGGCAAAGAAATCTTCATCTAACCCACCCACTGATTGATAAACATCCGAACGAATGAATAAGGAAGCTCCGCTAGCCCAAAAAATTTCAGTTATTTGGTCATATTGCCCCAAATCTTTTTCAAATTCATGAAAAATTCTACCCCTGCAAAAAGGATAACACCATTTATCGATAAAACCTCCAGCTGCGCCGGCATA
>JBEIQI010000150.1:0-7398 GCA_040376605.1 Flavobacteriales bacterium
AAATAAAGTATCACATAAACTTACTCCTCCTGCTAAGGCTGGAGCTATATTTGTTGCATTACAGGCATTAAAAATAAAAGATTGATTGTCTAGCCAACTTACACCATTATTAGTAGCATAAGGTCCGAAATAAGCAATTCCAGGAGAGTCAAAACGGCCGAATTGAACAAAAGATGTTCCATCACCCTTATTACAACCTACTGTAGCTGCAACTCCACCAAATCCGCCAACACCTGAAGATGCGTCACCGGTGGTCCATTGCATATCTTGATAACAAAATGCAACATTATTTCCAACACCAATAACCGGGTCGGTACCATCGGTAATGATTAAGGAAAACGTGTTCGTTTTATCTGTATAATTATTAAAGTAACCACAATTCTCCCAGTTTACATAAACCGCAGTTGGAGTAATTTTGTACCAAACTTCCCCAATTCCTCTGGTATCTACATCCCCCCAAAAAGGTGCCACCATTACATAGGTAGCAGAAGGAAAACCAACAGCACTAAAGGTTGCATAGGCTGCGTCAAAAGTTATGTTTCCGTTATTATTTATCCATAATGAAGAATAGTTGGTGCCATATAAACAAAAGTTAAATGGAACTGGAATATTTGCAGTACTACCATCATCATTTGTAGCCATTGCCAAAGTATAAGTACCATCATGTGGCGTATAACATGCACAATTATTCGCTCTTTCGGTAGATCGAGGTGATAAATGATGTTCTACACCTGTATTGGTATTTATAATACTATATTTTGCTCCGGGAACCAATTGATTGGACCCTTTTAAATGTTGATAATCTGTATCTGTAATGGTAACTTGTTGACCAAAAAGTAAACTTGTTGGTAAAGTCGATAGTATGACCATTCCGATAAAAAGTAATTTTCTCATATTCATAATGTTATTCAAATATAGTAATTGCCCCTGAATTGAGGATATTAAAATTTCCTTCAATTACATAGAAGTAAACTCCTGGAGTTAAAAGAGCGCCATTCGATGCCTTCCCCTTAAAACATGAGTCACAGTTAAAATCAGGACTATTAGGGTCATTATTTGTTTCAAACACCTTTACACCCCAACGGTCAAAAACGCTATATGTATAGTTAATACATAAATTAAACCCTGGCTGCAAAGCCTCCAGATCAATCCGATCATTACCCTGAGCACTTGATTGAATAAGCACATTAGGCATTTGAATAAAAAGGCTATCATCTACATGAACTACCTGGCTTATTGAATCTTCACAGCCATATTGATCAACTACCGACATGATGACATTATAATCGCCTGGCCCAATATAAATATGATTAAAAGTGGACGTATCAAGGTCGTTTAGAAGGGTGCCATCTCCCAAGTTCCAATCAATTATTATATTCTCATTATCTGGGGCAACCTGAGGATCAAAGGTAAATCGACTGATACAAATTGGATAAACCCCAAAATCAGCAACAGGAGTTGGCCGTACAATAAATGGTTGAACAATGGTATCCGTGCAGCCGTATTGATTAGAAATAATCAATGATACATTGATATTCCCACCAAAATTAAAGGTTGAAATGGGATCAGGTAAATTAGAAACAAGTGGGTCGCCGGTTGGGAAACTCCATCCATAGCTAACAATACTATCATTGCTTGTTTGAACAAAGTTAAATTGTTCATCGAATCCTTGACAAATGGCAGTATTGGTTATTGATCCAGATGGCAATGGGTCGATATTAATGAGGGTTGCCATGGTATCCACACAACCTTCAATAGTAGCAACAATTACCACCACTCCATAATTACCCGGTCCAGAATATTGATAAGTTGGATTGGCCAAAACAGAAGTATCATTAGTTGCAAACAAATCTCCAAAATTCCAATGGTAAGTTGCAATAGGTAATCCAGTATTATTAAATGAAAATACTGCTAACTCATTTCCGCAAACCTGAGGTGCAATAGGATTTCCTTGTGGGCCATCCACCACGGTAATATTAACGGTATCTGTTGTTGTGCAGCCGGCACTAGTTGTTACCGTAACTACTACGGGATAGGTACCTACCCCAGGGAAAATATAATTTACATTCGTTAATGTGGGTCCGCTTGCATCTTCTGAACCATTTAAATCGAAATCCCATGAATAATTTGAAATGGTTGAAGACTGCCCTGAAGCATTAAATATAAATGCTGCTGCATTAAAGATGCCCTCATTATAAGAACAAATGATTGGATCAACTGTTGAAGCACTTACAATGGCATTATTAAATAATTGAACCATCGTAGTTATAGTATCTGCGCACCCTCCAAGAGATTCAGTAATTAAATGAATTGGGTAATTTCCTGCAAAAGTAAAATTGGAACTTGCATCATAAATCGGATTAGTAGTGGTAATTTCGTAACTCCCATTATTGTCCAAGTCATAATGATAAGAAATAATATCAATTAGCGGTGTTGTTCCGGAGGCATCCAATAGGATTTGATCCCCTATACAAAATGGATTCATGTTTAAATCAGCCAGCGGATTGGCATTCGCTGTAACCGTAAACAATGCTGAAGTGCTATCGCATCCACCTGGGCCAGTAACATATACATCATAGGTACCTTGCCCCACATAAATGGATGAGGTTGTATCACCAGTACTCCATAGATACGTAAAAAACGGTTGAGTGGTAGAAAGTAAAACACTGTCCGGCCCACAAATAGAGCTTAGTCCTGTAATAACGGGCAATGCACTTCCAATGTTTACGACAACCGTATCACTTGCCGCTAAACCAGAACAAGCTGTCCCAGTAATTGTAGCTACATAAGTGGTAGTTGTTAAAGGATTCACTGTAGTGGTAATTCCTGTATCAATTGGAATTGGATTTCCGGCAATATACCATTGAATAATTGGTGGGGTTGGACTACCCAAAAGTACAGGTTGAAATGGAATTGGATTGATAGAATAATTAGTAGCACTTAATCGAACAAATAAATAACCCTCGTTGGCCGTTGTCCATTGGGTAGGCGCATTTCTTCCAGGCACTATATGCGCAATGGTACCGTTACTATTATGCAATCCATGAATGGCCTGTCCGGAATTCCATGTTGGGCATAAGGGTTTATTGATAATATGAGTTTCGATTTCGTTTGAACCTTCTTTAATTATAATTTGGCTTGAGAAAAATAATCCCGTGCAACTAAACATTGGAACATTACAATACTCAACCACAAAAATTCTGTTAGGAGCAGAACCTAAAGTTTGATAACTGATGGTACCACCTGAGGGTGGCAAAATATCCTGCCATGGACCCATGATAGCATTAAGCGGGCTAGCAGGAAAACCGCCAGATGGGTTGGGGTTAGGGCAAGCATTTACAATGGTCCAAGCACTGCCTTGTCCGGCGGTGGATAAATCAAAAGTGATATAATTATTGGAGGATATCACACATTGTGTGTATGTATTACCATAAAATGTAAATGGGAAACCAATGTTTATTATCCCCGAGAACTCATCATCGGTCATTATCAATTGATTAGGCGGAATAGCACTTCCAATGGAGTTGCTATCTATGGTAGCTGTCAGCGCAACGGGACCAGCACAAACTGAAATATCTGGACCTACATCAATTAACTGTGCAGTATTATTTGCATTAAACCCTAAAAAAATTAAGCTTAAAACTATTATTAGTTTCTTTCCCACTCCTAGTCATTTTATTCAAGGTAAAACAACTGAATTCTACCTCAATGTATTATTCAAAAATTGTTATTGCTCCGGATTTGATAATATTATAATTACCCTCCATCACATAAAAATATACACCTGGTGTTAAGGTAGCTCCATTACTAGCAAGTCCTCTAAAACAAGTATCGCAAAATAAATCCGGGTTGAAAGGATCATTGGTTGTTTCAAAAACCTTTACTCCCCAGCGATCAAAAACTGTGTAGGTATAGTTAATACAGAGATTAAATCCCGGATCTACCACCATAAAGTCAACCTTGTCATTCCCAACGGCGCTTGTTTGAATAAGCACATTGGGTAATTGTACAAATAAGCTATCATCCACTGGTACAATTTGACTAGTAGAATCCATACATCCATACTGATCAGTAACCACAATTGATACTTCATAATTCCCTGGTCCCATGTATAAGTGATTAAAGAATGACGTATCCTGATCATTAAGGATTGTTCCATCTCCAAGATTCCAGTCTATAGAAACCAAATCATCATCAGGTGTAACCTGAGGATCAAAAGTAAAACGACTGATACAAATTGGATAAACTCCAAAATCAGCAACTGGTTGAGTTCTTACTATAAAAGGTTGAACCACCGTATCGGTGCAACCGTATTGATTCGTAATGATTACCGAAACGTTGATATTTCCATCAAAATCAAACAAGGAAGTTGGAGCAAAATCTGCAGATGTTAGTGGAGAACCCGTTGGGAAATTCCAGTTATAGGTTAAAATACTATCGGCACTTGTTTGAACAAAATTAAATGTTTCATCAAGTCCTTGACATATTGCCACATTAGTAATGTTTCCAGCAGGAAGTGGATCAACATTAATTATAGTTGCCATGGTATCCAAACAACCATTAGCTGTGCTTACAACCACAACAACACCATAATTACCAGGTCCAGGATATTGATAGTTAGGACTTGCCGTATTGGCCGTGTCATTAGTTGCTGCTAAATTACCAAAGTCCCAGTGATAAGTGCTAATTGGCAATCCAGTATTATTGAAAGAAAATGTAGCGGCTTCATTGCCACAAACCTGAGGTGCAATTGGATTACCATGAGGTATATCTACATAAGTTACCGAAACGGTATCTGTTCTTTCGCAACCAGCACTTGTAGTTACGGTTAAAATAACCGGATAGGTTCCTAAGCCTGGGAAAAAGTGGCTTGTATTCGTTAACGTGGATCCACTGGCATCTACCGTACCATCTGCATTATAATCCCATTCATAGTTAGTGATTGTTGATGCTTGGCCTGAAGCATTAAATACAAAAGCAACCCCTTGAAAGTCGGCGGAATCATATAAACATACCGTTGGGTCAAGTGTACTAACCGCTATATTCGGATTATTAAAGACCTGGACGACCGTATCCAAGCTAGCCTGACACCCGTTGCCCGTTATTCCTTGAAACGAAATCGTATAATTGCCCGCAGTTAAGAAATTACTGGCAGCAGGATAAACCGGACTTCCGGTAGTAACTTCATAAGAACCATTATTATCCAAATCCCACTGATAATCTACAATATTCGGATCAGATAAAGTTGCATCTAAGGTAACCAAATCACCTACACAATATGGGTTTGAATAGCTAACCATTAAACTAGGTAAACTATCCACTGAAATACACACGGTATCAAGACAAATAAATCCTGTGGTAGTATCGTTTACGATAACTGTTAAACAAGTATCGTTGGTGATATTATAAAGAGTCTGACTTACTGCTCCAAATCCGGTTAACCCATTTTCCCAAATATAGAAAAGGTTAGGTTGAGCGGCGATATTAATATTATCTAATCCCCAGTTATCACAACATGATCCTGATGAATTAGGTTGTCTCCAACGAAAACGAGTAGCAACAGTTTGAGCAGCAGGTGGAATTGGAATGACATAAGGAGCCCAATTATCAAAAATACCGCAAGAACCATTACCATTGCCTGGAGCTGCAGAAACTGGAATAGTTAATAAAGTTTGTGAATACCCTCCTACAAAAGCCCAAGGACCGCCGGCGGGAACCGAACATAAATAAACAACGGTATTCCAAATACCACCACCATCTGTTGAATATTCTAATACAACCCCTTCATTATATTGATCGGCCGTTTCACAAGGGCTACTTCCACTATTTGGGGCAAATCTAAAATCAAAATTAATGGTTCCACCTGCGATAACATTCAAGTCTGCAGTTGAGATAATTGGTGTGCTTCCTGAAGTTGAAGACCAATAAAAAGCGGTATTATCAAGTGATGGAGCTGCACAAGCAGGTAAAGTATCAAATGAAGCACCTCCCGTAATTGACCAACCTGGAGGCAATGAAAGATCATTAAAGTCGAATGTATAATAGGTACCTAAAACGGTAGCTAAAGTAGAAACCTGACTACTATCTCCGGAACAAACACCATAAGGGCTGGCGGTGGCTACTACTGTGCATTGTGCATTAGCTATATTGGTATAAAGAATGCTAATCGCAATTGTAAATAGGGTAAATAATTTCTTCATCGCTGCTGTTATAAATATTTTATAGAACTATGATATTGGTTAATTCGAATCTATCTAATGGATGTCCAAAATTACGATTCACATATCCTTTAATAATTGCCAAACGTCCATTAGGAGTGGTTAAACCATCGCATGATGGCATTAAAAATCCATTTGCCGGCAATTCAAACGTGAACTGATATTCGTTCGTGCCGCAAGTTGTGCATGATCCGTTATAGTAGTATTCAACTTTGAAACTTACCGATAATGGATTGGAGGTTTTATTGGTCAAACGAATAAAATTGAATTCAGTAATTACATCCGATCCGCACTGTTGAGTGGTATAATCAATTTTTACGGAAGGTAAATCTTGATAGACTGTCCACGAATTGGCAGATTGTGCAAACATGTATGATGAGCAAAGAAATAATGCGATTACACCAACAACTTTTACTACTTGGTTCATATTAAACAGGGTTTTGCGCTAAATTACTATAATTAAAAATATTCCCAAAACATAACAAACATTTTATGTCATGTTAATGAACAATAAAATATAGATGAAAGATAAGTAGGTTTAGTTGCGTAGCTTCTCTTTTAGATATTGGGCTGTATAAGAGCTAGTTACCTTAACAAGATCCTCTGGTGTACCTTCAAAAACAAGTCCTCCACCCTCTTCACCACCCTCAGGTCCAAGATCAATTAACCAATCGGCTGATTTAATTACATCCATGTTATGCTCAATAACTAAAACCGTATGACCCCTGGCTATCAATGCATTAAAAGAATCCAACAATTTTTGAACATCATGAAAATGTAAGCCTGTGGTAGGTTCATCAAAAATAAAAAACTGTTTCCCTTCTGAACTTCCCTTACTAAGGAAAAAGGCTAGTTTAACACGCTGAGCCTCACCTCCAGATAAGGTATTGGAACTCTGACCTAATTTAACATAACCCAAACCAACATCCTGCAAAGGCTGAAGCTTAATAGCAATTTTCTGATCCAAAACGGTTGCTTTGGGATGATTTGAAAAAAAGTCAATTGCCTCATCCACAGACATTTCTAATAAATCAGAAATGTTTTTGTCCCTATATTTTACCTCCAAGACATCGTCCTGAAACCTCTTTCCTTTGCAATTCTCACATAACAAGTTAATGTCTGCCATAAATTGCATTTCAATGGTTACCGTTCCTTCACCTTCACAAACCTCACATCTGCC
>JBEIQI010000255.1:0-4339 GCA_040376605.1 Flavobacteriales bacterium
ATGAAATTGAGTTCAAACAATTTAAGTTTTTAATTAATAAGGTCAGCGAAACCCGCATAGAAGAGGTTACCCTATACATTTTAAGGGATTAACGATTCTATTTTATTTAAGATCCCAGCCCAATTTAATAGTGAATCATTTAAAAGGGAAGATCCTGCATTCATAGCCCATTTTTTGAGTTTTAACAAAGGACTTGGATTAATGGGGCAATTTCTCAAGTTATGGTAGTGGGTTTATAAGTGGCTTACGAACTTGTTTCTTATTAAAAGTGTTGACAATGAGATGTTTATGAAATTATGATGACCCATAAATGGACATTATTTGAATTATTAGCGTAGAAACCACTTCAAAACACCTGTAATCGTTTACCAATCAACAAAAAAGTGTATATTCGTGCCTATTTTTTACTAACCGGGGATAACCTAAAAATAGAGAAAAGTTTATCCCGTTAATTTTTTTGCAAATGGCAATTATTGGAAGCATAAGAAAAAGAGGAACTTTAATCGTTGTAATTGTTGGACTTTCGTTGGCTGCATTTATTTTGGGTGGAGCTCAAAATTTATTTACTTCAAACAGCTCTTCTATTGGATCTTTTAATGGAGAAAAGATAGATGTAAACAAGTACAGCGAAATGGTGAACGAAAAGAAAGCTTTTGTACAAACCATTAATCCTACCGGAGAAATTGATGAAGCCACAGAGGATGCTTTAAAAGATGAAGTTTGGGAAGATTTAATGAGAACCAAAGTTTACGAAAAACAATACCGTATTTTGGGTCTTACTATTTCTGATGCTGAATTTAATGATATGATGGTTGGAGAAACAGTGGATCCGTCTATCAGACAACAGTTTGTGAATCAACAAGGTCAATTTGATCCAAACTTGGTACAACAATATAGCCAGCAATTTGAGGATGGAAGTAATATACCAGAAGATAAATTGCAGGAGTGGACTTCCAGAAGAATCTATTGGGGTTATCTTCAAAACAAGTTGAAGAACGATCGTCTTCAAAATAAATACATGGGCATGGTTACTAAAGGTTTATATGTAACCACTAAAGAAGCTACCTCTTTATATAAAGCAAATAGTGATCATGCTAATATTCGTTTTGTTGTAAAATCTTATGCAACTATTCCTGATAGCACTGTGAGTTTTACAGAGCAGGAATTAATTAATTTCTTTAAAGAGCATAAATACAGAATGCGTTCTAAGAAATCAAAAGCAATTAAATATGCGGTGTTCTTATCAATACCAACATCTGGTGATTCAGCGGCTATTAAGAACAATATTACCCAATTAAGAGATGAATTGGCCACTACGGATGATGATACCTTATTTGTAGCTCAAAATTCAGAAGAATCATCTGTTCCGATGTTTGTGAAAAAAGGAGTTTTAAATCCATATTTAGATAGTTTATTATTTAATGCTCCACAAGGAACGGTTGCTGGTCCAACCATCGAAAGTGGCTATTATATAGTAGCTAAAAAAATGACAGAGAGATTTCAGCCGGATTCTTGTAAAGCTCGTCATATTCTTATTCAACCAAAAGAAAATTCTGAAGCTGCCATTAAAGTTGCCATGAATTTAAGAGATAGTATTTATACCGCTTTACAAAACGGAGGCAACTTTGCCGAATTAGCTGCAAAATTCTCTACCGATGGAAGTGCCAAGGATTCGGGTAACTTAGGTTGGTTTGGTAAAGGTCAAATGGTACAGGAATTTGCTGATTCATGTTTCAAAAACAAAAAAGGAGATTTGAAAAAAGTAAATTCTCAATTTGGTTTCCATGTGGTTTATGTAATTGATCAAACAGCTCCGGTTAAGGAATCTCAAATTGCTATGGTTATTAAAGCTATTAAGCCAAGTGATGAAACCAAACAAGTGCAGTTTAACTTAGCGAACGAAATGGCTTATCCTGATAAGAAAGTTAAAGGGTTTGATCCTGTAAAACATATGGATGGCGTTGCTAAAAAGTATAACCTGGTTTATAGAGATGAAGCTTCTATTACCGAATCTTCAAAAAATATTTTGAATATGGAAGGAACCAAGCCGGTTGTTCAATGGGCTTTAGGTGCTAAGCGTGGAGATATTTCTGATATTTTCGAAAGTGGAGATAACTATATTGTTGCGGTGGTAACTGCCAATCGTCCTGACGGAATTCCTGCTTTGGATGATGTTAGAGATGATGCCATTACTGCTTTCCGCAAACATAAAAAGGCCGAACAATTTATCAATGAATTTAATTCTGCTATTGCTACCAGTAAAGACATCAATAGTTTAGCGTCTTCTACTAAGTTAAATGTAGGTTCTGCTAACGATATTGCTTTTGGAAGTTATTTTGTACCAGGAGCAGGTATTGAGCCTGAATTATTAGGAACTGCATTTGGAATTAAAGTAAACCAATTAAGTAAGCCTATTGAAGGTAACAGTGGGGTGTTTGTATTGGTAGTGGATCAATTTAATCCATCACCGGTATTACCAGATTATTCTCCATTAAAAAAGGATATCATGCGTTCATATGCCAATCGTGCTGCTGATGCATTAACCGCTATAAAAGAAAAAGCGAATGTAAAAGACTTTAGATATAAATTTGAAGTGTTTTAATTGATACATTATTGAATATCGAAAAGCCTCATCCCTCGATGAGGCTTTTTTATTTCATTACAATACAACCGGCAAATCGTCCGGTTTTGTTTTTTGTATAACGGGCAGAAAAAAACTGATGATTGTTTTTGAAAGTGCATAAACCGGAGATTTCAATATTTTTTTCGGGAACTCCATGGTTTAATAACCAGGTTTTATTTGCTGCCCACAAATCCACATGCGCTTTATCTACATGGCGATTAGAAATGAGTTGATCGAAATTGCTAAATGTTTTCTCGAACGCCTCCACAACTTCTGGCCCTACCTCATACACTTCAGCACAAATAGAAGGACCTATCCCCGCTAAAATATTTACGGGATTCGAATTAAAATCCTCTTTTAAAATCTTCATCACCCTATCTACAATTCCGTTTACCGTTCCCTTCCAGCCTGCATGTATGGAGGCAATTACTTTGTTCTCCTGATCATACAATAATATAGGAACACAATCGGCCCCTAACGTTGCAATAGCGATATCCTTTTCAGCCGTAATTAATGCATCGGTATTTTCAATAGGATCGCGGTAATTTCTTAGGGTAATAATTTTATAATTGGTAGAATGAGTTTGTTTTTGAAAGATGAGTCGTTCCATGGGCACACCCATAAATTCCGATAACCTCCTTCGGTTTTCTTCTACATATTTTACATGATCTTCAACCCCGTATCCAAGGTTCAAGGAATCGACATAACCCTCGGATATACCGCCTTGTCGAGTGGTAATACAATGTTGAATGCCTGCAACTTCAGATAAATGTTCAAATTGATATACCTCTAAAAGGGTTTCTTTATTAATTTTCATTTCGCTTCCTCCAATAATTTTTCTACCACTAATTTCATCCCCTCACTGGCCTTCATTTCAAAAACCTCAATATTTTTTACACCGCTTACATCCGGAACTTTTCTATCTACAATTATTTTTCTCATTTCAGGCGGTGAATAAGTAAGAATACCTGCTGCAGGATAAACTTGTAAGCTGGTTCCAACAACTAAAATGATATCCGCATCAATTATTTCCTTTAAAGCTTCAGACATCATAGGCACTGCTTCTCCAAACCAAACAATATGAGGTCTAAGCTGACTCCCTTTTTCGCATTTATCGCCTAAAATAATGTCCTTATCCCAATCATAAACCAAAGATTCATTTACAGTACTTCTTGCTTTTAAAAGCTCCCCATGTAAATGAATAATTTTTTTGGATCCGGCTCTTTCATGAAGATTATCTACATTTTGAGTAACAATCACCACCTCATATTTATCTTCGAGTTTTACTAAATATTTGTGGGCATCATTCGGTTCTACTTCTTTTAATTGTTGTCTTCTTAAGTTATAAAATTCCAATACCAGTTCTTTGTTTTTTCTCCAGCCTTCAGGAGAAGCTACCTCCATAATATCGTGTCCTTCCCATAAACCTCCTGCATCTCTAAAAGTTTTAATGCCACTTTCTTCGCTAATGCCTGCTCCGGTTAATACAACCACTTTTTTCATAACTCAATATTTACCTCATAAAATTAATGAATCCCATGTAAGAAACAATCATAAATAGATGGCCTGCTAACGATTACCAACAGACCTGAAGCACTACCGTTAATTAAAATCGTTTGTTTTATATTTTATGTACTGTGGTAAATATTGGATTTAATATTTACAGAAATTTAGGCCAGAAAGAATTGAACGTTTTATATTGAAATAATAAAGCCC
>JBEIQI010000131.1:0-8302 GCA_040376605.1 Flavobacteriales bacterium
ACCGATACTGATGGTGATGGTTTAGCAGATGCTGTTGATACAAATAATGGTGGAACTGTTTTACCAATTCCAAATACTGATTCAAGTGGTGGTGCAAATTATTTAGATATTGATTCTGACAACGATGGAATTGTGGACAATATCGAAGGTCAGGGAACTACTACATATATACCACCAACTGGAACTGATACAGATGGAGATGGTATTGACAATGCATACGATCCAGACAATGCAGGAACTGCTTTAGTTCCGGTAAATACGGATGGTTCTGATACTCCTGATTATATAGATACTGATTCTGACAATGATGGAGATTCGGATGCATTAGAAGGATGGGATACTGATAATAACGGAACTGCTAATATAATTCCGCTAGGAACAGATGCAGATGGTGATGGGTTAGATGATGCATATGATAACAATGATGCAGCTTGGAATCCAACCAATGGACAAACAGCAAATTCATTCCCAAATCTTGACAATACTGTTACCGCTGAATTAGATTGGAGAGAAAATACAAATTCAGATTGGGACAATGATGGAATTGCAGACGCCATTGACATTGATGATGATAATGACGGAATTTTAGATGTTGTTGAGAATTTAACAGCAATTAATGGTGGTGATACAGATGGAGATGGTATTCCTGATCAGTTCGATCTGGATGCTGACAATGATGGTATTCCTGATGTTGTTGAAGGTGGGGGTACCGATCCAGATAATGATGGAATCATTGGAACAGGTCCTATTGCCGATACAGATAATGATGGATTAGCAGATGTGGTTGACAATGCTACAAGTGATGGATTAACCCCTCCTGATTTTGATGGGGACGGACATCCTGATTTCCAGGATTTGGATAGCGACAACGATGGCATCAATGATATTACCGAATCGGGTGGTGGATTAACAGATGCAAACAGTGATGGAATTGTAGATGGTCCGGATACCGATGGTGATGGTGTAATGGATCCTGCGGATAACGACAATGGTGGAATCTTAACGGGTAACCCTCAGGATTTTGATAATGATGGAAATCCTGATTACAATGACCTAGATTCTGACAATGACGGTATCAATGATCTTACTGAAAGTCAAAATCAGGTGACGGATTTAAATAGCGATGGTGTAGTCGACGGACCTGACACTGATGGCGATGGAATCAACAATTCTGCTGATGCTAACGATGGAGCTTATGGTGATCCTGATGTAAATGATACTCCGGAAGATTTTGACGGCGATGGAAATCCTGACTTTAACGACTTGGATTCTGACAATGACGGAATCAACGACCTAACCGAAAGTGGAAATCCGGTTACTGATGCAAACAGCGATGGAGTAGTTGATGGACCAGATACCGACGGTGATGGAATCAACGATTCTGCTGATGGAACTCCAACTACTTATGGAGATGCTGATGTGAATGATACCCCACAAGATTTTGATGGTGATGGAAATCCTGATTATAATGATTTGGATTCTGATAACGATGGTATCAATGATCTAACCGAAAGTGGAAACCCTGTTGCAGATACAAATAGTAACGGTGTTGTAGATGGTCCTGATTCTGATAATGATGGAATTAATGATTCGGCAGATAGCGATGATGTAGCTTATGGTGATCCAGAGACAGGTGATACTCCGATTGATACTGATGGAGATGGAAATCCTGACTATAATGATTTGGATGCTGATAATGATGGTATCAACGATCTAACCGAAAGTGGAAATCCTGTTGCGGATGCAAACAGTGATGGAGTTGTTGATGGACCTGATACAGATAATGATGGAATCAACGATTCTGCTGATGGATCTTCTGGAACATATGGCGATTTGGATACAGGAGATGCTCCAATCGATACAGATTCAGATGGTACACCCGATTACCAGGACTTGGATAGTGACAATGATAATATCGACGATGTGGTAGAAGGAGGTAACGGACAGTTAGATACTGATGGAGATGGAGATGTGGATGGAATTGATACCGATGGCGATGGAGTTCTAGATCCTGTCGATGCAGATGACAATAACTATGGAGATCCCGATAATGGAGATACACCTCCTGATACTGATGGAGACAACATCCCGGATTATTTAGATTTGGATTCTGATAATGATGGACTAAACGATGGTAATGGCACTGAGTTACCAACCGAAGATTGTGATGGCGATGGAATATCCAATTACCTCGATCCGGACCCATGTGATCTTACAGTACCACAAGGATTCAGTCCTAACGGTAACGGTATAAATGATACATACGTTATTGATGGTTTTTCTGCCAGTCAATACCCTAACAATTCTTTCTCTGTATTTAACAGATGGGGTAACAAAGTATACGGCAAAGCACCATACGATAATGATTGGGATGGAACTTCAACTGAAGGTGTAAACGCCGGAGGTAATCTGTTACCAGTGGGAACATATTTCTATGTGCTTGACTTGGGTGATGGATCACCAATTATTTCGGGGTATATATATTTAAATAGATAAATTAAACTATCACAAAAACGCTGATATGAAAAATATACGTTATATGATCATCATTGCTAGTTTGCTTCTTGGAGTTTCCAAAGCAAATGCTCAGCAAGATCCTATGTATACTCATTACATGTATAATACATTGAATGTAAATCCAGGATATGCAGGAAGCCGAGACGCTATGAGTTTTTTAGGTCTGGCCCGTTTTCAATGGGTTGGGATCGATGGGGCTCCAATGTCGCAAAACTTTCAAATTCACTCTCCTATTTTTGGTGGATTGGCAGCGGGCTTAAGTTTACAAAATGATAAAATTGGACCCACTTCAAGTACTGATCTATCCATAGATTTGGCCTATCATTTTAATTTGGGTAGAAACCATCGTTTGTCAATTGGAATGAAAGGAACGGTGGATTTCTTCAATAACAATTTAAATTCCCTTATTTTGAATGAACAAACCGATCCTGATTTTGCCAATAATTTTGCATCGGTTTTGCCTAATGTAGGAGCAGGTATTTATTATTACCATACTAATTTTTATGCAGGTTTCAGTGTTCCCAACATAGCACAGCATAGGATAAATACAGGCTTGGCTGAGCAAAAGCGACATTATTTCATTATAGCTGGTGGATATATTCCGGTTACAAAAACCTTCGATATTAAACCAACAGCTTTAGTAAAAATTGTTGAAGGAGCACCAGTTCAAGGTGATTTTACTTTAGAGCTTGTATTCAATAAAAAATTTACTGCTGGAGCGCATGTAAGAAGTTTCGATGGTATAGGTGCATTATTAGGATTTGATATTATGCCCAATTTTAGAGTTGGTTATAGCTTCGATTGGCCGCTTACAGAGATCAGCAGAATTGGTCAGGGAGGAACTCATGAAATTTTGTTGCGTTATGATTTGAAATGGGGCAAATTGGGTAAAATTAAATCACCACGTTATTTCTAGTTAAGAGTATGAAAAAATCATTTAAGTATATCCTAGGAGTTTTGGTAACGGTAATGTTACTATCGAGTTGCTCTGTACAGAATAGAATAAAAATGGCCGATGAAGCTTATTCGAAATTTCTATATAACGATGCTATAGATGGATACGAAAGTATCAATCAAAAGAAAAGAGATAACCTCATGCTGAGCAAGCTAGCCGATAGTTACAGGTTAGCAGGTAATAGTAAAAAGGCAGAAACCTATTATGCTCAGTTAGAGCAAAAGGGGGGCGCAACTTCCACCGACATTCTACGTTATGCAGAGGTTTTAAAAATGAACGGCAAATATGATCTGGCCATCGCTAAAATGGAACAATATAATTTACAGGTTCCAGGGGAGGATCGGATCATTAAACATGTTACGGATAAAACCTATTATGTTCCGTTGAATGAAGATAAAGGACAATTTGCCCTTACCAACCTGAAGATGAACACCAGTGAATCTGATTTTGGTACATCTTATTTAAACGATAAAGTGGTTTTTGTTTCAAGTCGTCAGGGAATAGGATTTACTAAATATGAATATAATTGGAACGTAAAAAACTTTCTTAATTTATATTCATTTGTACCAGATAAATCGGATAAAACGAAAGTTTCAAAAATTAAACATCTTACAGCCAAGGGAGGTATCAACAAAAAATTTCACGAAGGACCAGCCACCTTTAATGCGGATGGTAACTTGATGATTTTTACTCGTGACAGATACAACAAGACTGAGGAATTAAACACCAACCAGGTTAGGGTATTGGAGTTGTGGTGGAGTGAAAAAGATGCCAATGGAGAATGGGGCAAAGCACAACCGATGTCTTTTAATAATAAAGAATATAATGTAGGACATGGAGCGCTAACACCCGACGGAAGGACCTTATATTTTGTAAGCGATATGCCAGGTGGAGAAGGAGAAACCGACATTTATTATTCCACCAGAAATGATGATGGTACATGGTCATCTCCAACCAATGCAGGAAAGAATATTAATACAGAAGGAAAAGAGATGTTTCCATTTTATCACGATAAGGGCATGCTGTTTTTTGCCAGTGATGGTCATGCGGGTATTGGTGGATTGGATGTATTTATGGCAACAGTAAGTGGAACCACTTTTGGTACATCCAAAAACTTAGGAAGTACTTTGAATAGCTCCATGGATGATTTTGCATTTATATTAGACAAAGAAATGAAAACGGGCTATGTTTCTTCTAATAGAGATGGAGGTAAAGGGAACGATGATATTTATGCCTTTGATTTATTAAAGCCATTCAAGCTTACAAAAAGGATAGAAGGAATTGCCAGAGAAAAGGGTAAAGGAATCATTCTTACAGGAGCAGTGATAAAACTATATGGAGCTGATAATAATGTTTTAGCCGAAGTTTTAGCCGATAACAATGGATATTATTCTTTTGATGTAGACCCTGATTTGGATTTTAAATTAACGGGTGATTTGGATAAATATAATCAAGGTAAGAATACAGCTTCTACCAAAACTGAAGAAGAGGTGGTAAAAGCTGATCTTGATTTGGATAGAATTCCGGAAATTGGATTACTTTGTTTTGTGAGTGATGCGAAAAGTGGCGTTCCATTGGAAGGGGCGCATTTAATATTTAAGGATAAGACCACAGGGAAAGAATTTGCTAATGTATTTACCGATAAGGAAGGATATTGGTCCAAAGCTCTTGAGCAAGCGAAGATCAATGATAAGTTGTCCTATGACATAACTGTTTCAAAAGAAGGTTATTTAGATAAAACTTTAACCTTTAATCATTTGATCGATAAGGAAGGAGTTATAAAGGTTCACAATGAGTTGGATTTAACTTTAGGTAAAATTGAAGTAGGCACAGATATTGGAAAATTGATCGACATCAATCCAATTTATTTCGATTTGGGGAAATATAATATTCGCCCAGATGCAGCGAAAGAACTTGATAAGATTGTGGAAGTTATGAATAAGTACCCTAGTATAGTAATTGAACTTGGGGCTCATACTGATTGCAGAAGTAGTTATACATCAAATGAAAAATTAAGTGACGATCGAGCAAAGTCATCTGCTGCATATATTGTGAGCAAAGGAATAAGCCAAGAAAGAATTTATGGAAAAGGTTATGGCGAAAAGGAATTATTAAATGACTGTAAGTGTGAAGGATCTCTAAAAAGTACTTGTAGCGAAGAGGATCATCAAAAAAACAGAAGAACCGTTTTCAAAATCGTAAAAATGAATGAGGTTGGAGTTGGTGTGAAATAGAAAAAGATTTTTCGGCACCATTGTTTTAAAGACTAAACGATCGGACTCTTAAAATAACCTTCTCCATTTTACTCTGGCCCAATAGATCAACCACGAAGGTGTTAGTACTGAAAAAAGGGTCATGAGCTTAGTGGTAAATCCGGGAATAACTACCGCTTTATTTTTAAACATTCCTCTAATTCCTGCCTTAGCAACTTTTTCTGCGCTTAACATGATTCCCCATTTTTTTCCTAGTTCAACATTGATTACGTTCGGATCATATAAATTGGTGGCCGTAGCACCCGGACATAGTGCTGTTACATGAACCCCGTAATATTTCATTTCAAGTCGCATGGATTTACAAAAACTTTTAATGTATGCTTTACTGGCGGCATAAAATCCGATTCCCGGGAAATCCTTATAAGCCGAAATGGATGAAGTCATCATAATATATCCTCTTCGTTTTTCCTTCATTTGTTTAGCAAAATGAATGGCCAATAACGAAGGAGTATGCATATGAACATGTATCATCATGCTCGATTTATCTGGATTAGCTTCGGCCACTTCACTAAAAAAGAAGAAACCGGCATTATTAATCAGAATTTCTACATCCAGGTTCTTGTCAATACAATCCTTATGAATAATATCAGCAGCATCAGGCAATGATAAATCAATACATTTTATAATTACATTGACATTATATTTAGATTCAATATCAACTTTTACTTCACTAAGACCTTTTTGATTAACATCAACCAAATATAAATGATAGCCTTTCCCTGCCAGAATTTTTGCAACTTCTAAGCCAATACCAGAGGCACTCCCGGTAACAATCGCAGTTGTTGGGTTAGGCATAATTAATTTTTTGGGCTTCTTCTATTAGAGGCTTAGGTGCCGTTTTATCATCCATATAACACCTCATTTTTCCGGAATACATAACCGCTACACAGTAATTGCATATGGTGCATGATGATTTCTCTAGTGTTTGCTTCTTTAGGTCATTTACAAATTGAGTGTTTTGAATCAAGGCTCTTGCGAGCCCTATACCTTCGAATCCCATGTCTAAGGCCTTTTGAATAGTTGGAGTGGAGTTTAGTCCTCCAACTACAATAATGGGTATTTTAACAGCTGAACGAAATTTTTGCGCTTCATCTAAAAAGTATCCTTCCTTGAAAGGAAGAGGCTTCATCAGTTGATAACCAAACAGTCTAACTAATACTTTTACGAATAAGTTTTTTATATGATATGACATTATTTTGGGTGGGATTTGCCCCCTCATAACATACAATGGAGCCTTACTAACAAACCCCCCACTAAGTATAATTGCATGGGCTCCACATTTTTCAATAATTTTTGCGGTTTCAATAGCTTCGGATTCCGTTATGCCTCCTTTAAATCCATCACTCATGTTCATCTTTACCAATAAGGCCATGTCCGAACCAATGCTATTTTTAGCAGCGGTTAAAACTTCTTGTAAAAATCTAGATCTATTCTCAAAACTTCCACCATATTCATCTTTCCTTTTGTTGGTGTATGGTGATAAAAATTGGCTAATTAAGTAACCATGTCCCGCATGAATTTCCACAGCATCAAATCCTGCTTGTTTAGCAATCGAAATGGCACTAGAGAAATCTTGTATTACTTGATCAATGTCCTTTTTGTTCATTTTGCGAGGCCATGTTGGACCGTATAAATTGAACCTGCCAGAGGGCGATATTGGTCTGCTTCCGCAGATAGACCTTTTTGACATGTTACCCGTATGACCAATTTGAATAGATGCCTTGGCCCCATGTGATTTTATGGCAGATGTGAGTTTTTGCAAATCAGGAATGATTTCTTCCCGAAGCCAAAGTTGATGGGAAAATGATAGCCCATTGCGGCTGATGGATGCATAGGCAACGGTACTCATCCCAACGCCTCCTGCAGAAACTTGTTCATGATATTTAATTAAATCGGATGTAACATTATTATTGGCCGCCATCCCTTCAAAAGCAGCAGATCGGATAAATCGATTTCGTAAAGTAATGGGCCCTATTTGAAAATTGTCAAATGGTAAACTCATGAATATTGAAATTTTCTACTAGGGTTGTAAAGCAAGAAAATTACTTAGCTTTTACCTTGAATTTCAGTTTAATCTTTTCCCATGTCATATAGATGCCATCAGGATCTAAACCATATTCCAACGTTTCTGAATTTTCTATGTTATCCGGTTTTAAATTAAAGCGCAATGCATCTTTTTTCTCATCATATTCAAAAGCACCCCACTGATTCCAAACGGAATTAAAAATAATAGTCCAATCACCTTCTCTTGGTATTGCGAAAAATGCATATTTCCCTGCTTTCAGCTCCTTATCACTTATAATTACATCTTGATCAAATTCAATGGTAGTCGCTTCATTCGCACCAGCTCTCCAAACTTCATCATAAGGAACAATCATTCCCCAAATTTCTCTGCCCTTAACAGATGGAGACCCCCATTGAACAATTGTTTTTACACCATCAATATATCCGGTAACTCTTTTTAAAGGACTAGGTCTAGCATCATCAACAATTTCTGTTTTGGTTTTAGTCGAATCAACATTTCCATTTACATTATTTTGCGCATTATTTTTATCTG
>JBEIQI010000278.1:0-3691 GCA_040376605.1 Flavobacteriales bacterium
AGCATTAACTCCTGGCGAATATATTCTGCAAATTAAAAAGAATGATATAATTGAAAAACAAAAAATATTCATCCCATAAAAATATATTTTGATATTTTCAAAGTTAATTGACTCTTATCAACGGATTTTGTTTAATCCGAGTTACCTTATTTTATTTATGGCCATTTTAGGGTACCACCATGTGTATTCGCAAACACATAAGAAAGTATCTCATTTACATGGCACACGAACTATTAATGGTATTGGTGTAAAAGTGAAGTGTATAGGTGCTGTCGATAGTTTAGATTATTGCAATGGAGAAGCATCACCTTATTTTATTGGATATGATCCATTAACAAGTGGCAGCGGAAATGGACGAGTAATTTTTCATTTTTCCAAACCAGTAACAGATGTTGTATTGAACATTGCGGGAACTTCTGATATTGATGGACATTATGAAGAAGTCATTATTTATGTAAATGGCAAACACCATAAACTGCATTCAGTTGGAAAAAAAAATGCATGCGAAGAATTGGCATTAATAAATAAAAACGGAAATATTGTTGGATGCAAAGATTGCTCGGTTTCGGGCTGGAATGGAACTAAAATTAAAGGTCCAATTAATTCAATTATGATCATTGATACGATTATATCAGGAGATCCTAATGGTTCAGTTGTATCACTCTTTATTGGAAGCGAATATATCGAACTAGATTCAATGAAGGTAGAACCCATCATCAACACTTTGGTTAATTATACCTATCATTTCGGCGAAGGAAGCGCTGGTAAAGAATTGGTCGTTGAATCTAATCAATTAGAAAATACGGAAATATTTTTAACCGATCATTTAGGTAATTTTATTCCGTTGCACTATATGTTAATAGAACAAAATCGGATCATTATAGATATATTGGATATTCCTAAAGGAGAATATCTTTTAGCATTTAAATTGAATGGTTTAACAGAAAAGCAAAGGGTACTTATTGAATAAGCCTCTTCCTTAATGAACAGCCTCACCTGTTTCTACAGCAGCTAAAAACCTTTCGGCTTCAAGCGCTGCCATACAACCTGTACCTGCAGCAGTAACCGCCTGACGATAAACCTTATCCTGTGCATCCCCTGAAGCAAAAACACCTTCAATATTCGTTTGAGCAGTGCCTGGTTTAGTGATTAAATAACCTTGCTCATCCATATCTAACCAGCCTTTGAATATTTGTGTATTAGGCTCATGACCAATGGCGACGAAAAATCCGGTAACCGGAATGACCGTTGTTTCTTGAGTTTTATTGTTTAAAACCTTTACCCCTTCCACAGCCTTTTCTCCCATAATTTCAACCGTTTCGGTATTAAAAAGGATTTCAATATTTGGGGTATTTTTTACACGATTAGCCATAATTTTAGATGCTCTGAACTCATCCCGACGAACCAACATGGTTACCTTTTTACATAATTTAGAAAGGTAATGTGCTTCTTCACAAGCCGTATCCCCTGCTCCAACAATAGCTACCTCATGCCCCTTATAAAAAAAGCCATCACAAACAGCACAGGCCGAAACACCAAATCCATTTAACCGCTGCTCCGACTCAATTCCAAGCCATTTGGCGGATGCTCCAGTACTTATGATGACTGTTTCTGCCAAAACCTCCGCACCTTCATCTATGATAACTTTAAATGGTCTATTTGAAAAATCAACCTTGGTAGCAAGACCAAAACGAATATCAGTACCAAACCTTTCAGCTTGTTTTTTAAAATCTTCCATCATTTCCGGCCCCATTACACCGTCTGGATATCCAGGATAATTTTCTACATCATTGGTAATCATTAGTTGCCCACCAGGTTGAAGACCTGTATACATAACTGGTTTAAGACCTGCTCTGGCCGCATAAATTGCAGCAGTATAACCAGAAGGACCGGCCCCTATAATTAAACATTGAATTAGATTTGATTCGTTTGCCATAATGGTATAGTTATTAAGATCGTAAAAATAAAAAGAATATTTTATGGTACTATATAAGTACTATAGCTTGCGCCAATTCCCACAAAACCACCTAAACCACCGTTGATGTTGCTGGCAACAAAAGTAGGTGCAGAAAAGGGATTCCCAAATGAAGAAGCAGCATCATCATAGGTACGCAAAAATTCGTAGGTATGAAAATCTATACTACAAAGTTTAACAGATACTGTATCTCCCCTTCTCCATCTAATACCACCTTCATCAGCAATAGTATCTCCGGTTGCCGTATTAAACCAAGATGGGGTTGGGTCTGGTCGGCCGAATACGAATTCGATATACTGGCCATTTGCTAATTGGTCATTGGATATGGCTTGGCCGGGTACCGGCACAAAATATGGAAATCCCTGTCTTTTGGTAAGTAGATTATAATAATTTCCTAAAGTATCTGGTTCTTTAAAGTATATCCAACCCAATCCCAACGAATCATTATTTCCAAATTGTTGCCATCGAATAGAATCGACGGGTACCACACCAGGAATCGTGGTGGTTGAAGTAAGCGTATCACCAAGAGCAATGACGGTTAAATAGTATTTCTTCCATTCCTGCCCCATCAATGCTGGATTATTGCCTTGATAAAATATAGGAGGGAATTGTGTTGCATCAATAGTAAGTTGTAGAGTGTCTGAAATAACTCCATCACTTAAAACGACCACCGCATCATTAATAAAAATGGCACTTAAACTGGAAATACTAATTACATCAAAATAAGGTGATGTTTTGGTTACAGCTACCCGGGCGAATTGTCCATTTTCTATGGTACCATCAACCACAACGAGTGTCTCAGGGGGAGGAAGGTCAATTTCAATTTCAGATTCACAGGCTACCAACCCAATTAATAAGATGTATGAAAAATAAATATAGATTCTTTTCATCATAATTTTAAAATTTAAAGTTCCAGGTAATGGATGGAATTATCGGGAACAATGAAATTTGTTTACCAGTAAATTGAACTGAACTAGTAGCTGCATCTGGCTTCAAGTCAAAATAAACAAAAAATGGATTCATTCGGCTATAAACATTATAAATTGAAACATTTAAACTATGCTCCCATTTCTTGCCTTTGTGTAAAATATAGGTGGCACCTAAATCTAAACGATGATAAGGTTCCATTCTATAATTATCTCTATCCTGATAATAAGGAATTAAATTATTGCCCACTAAATAGTATGAAGCTGGAACAGCCAATGCATTTCCGGTACTATAAACGAATACAGCAGAAACAGTCCATCTTTTTCCAATTTCCCATGAAAACACAACGGATAAATCATGTCTTCTATCATAACGTGGATAGAAAAAATCGCCATCATAGTTTATCTCAGATTTATTAAATCCAAAACGTTGCGTCCAAGCTAGCGTATAACCTACCCAACCGGAGATTTTTTGGGTATGTCCATTAATTTTAAAATCAACTCCTCCCCTAACAAACAATTCTGCACCAAAAGATCTTCCCTGACCAAAAGCCAGCACATTATCAGGGTTATCATTTACCAATGCAGCAAACGAAGTATTGTCTTTATACTCCACCACATTAAACATATGTTTATAATAACCTTCTACTGAAATCTCTAATCGGTTATTAAATAAATTCTGGAAATATCCCAAGTTCCACTGATGTGCTTCTTGAGGTTTAATAATAGAGGTACTGGGTAACCAAACATCTGTAGGAAGCGACACCGTAGCTAGATTAGCTAAATGCAT
>JBEIQI010000065.1:0-13198 GCA_040376605.1 Flavobacteriales bacterium
CATTAGAGGGTTTAGCAAGAGTTGAAAAATCAAGAAAAAATTATGATAAAGCTCTAAAATATTTGGATGAAGCGGCAGCAATTATGCCAGAATTTTCATTCCACGAGGAAATGGCTGATATATATTTGCTTCAAGGAGACTCTGGAAAATCAAAAAACAAATACCTTGAAGTAATTGAAATGTTAAAGGAAGATGCCTCGTCTGGACATATAGTTTATCTAGATTTATCTAAGATTTATATCAAGTCAAATATGGTCGACTCGGCTTTTGTTTATGGTATGAAGGAGTACGAAATGCGCCCTAATAACATTGATGTAAATTGGAATATGGCAAAAATATATTTAATACAAAAAAATTACACCAAAGCCAATGAACATATTCAATTAGCAACACGTACTGGTTGTAAGAACCCAGAATTAATAGCATTAGCTCTGCAAATAAAGGCATCAACATCTAATGAAGAAACAAAATAATCGATTGATAAATTTATACATGTAGGATATCAAATAATTCATTGAATTTTTGATACTACGTGAGTAATGTTTGATACATTCCATTAATAACTATCTTTATGCTGTTTTAATAAAAACAGATTTTATTTAAAATTCATGTCATTCTCCCATTTAGGTTTATCCGACCCATTGTTAGCGGCCCTTACAGAGCAAGGTTATACAACACCCTACCCTATTCAGCAAGAAGTAATTCCCGCTATTTTAAATGGTAAGGATATTTTAGGGATCGCTCCAACAGGATCCGGTAAAACCGCAGGTTATGTATTACCCATTCTCCAGCAATTTCAATTTCTAACACCCTCTAAAAATAGATTCGTTGGGGCATTGGTTTTGGTTCCAACCAGAGAGTTAGCGATACAAGTAGAAGGAGTTTTCAAGGCAATGGGGGCTCAACTTCAACAAAAAATAAAAACCATGGCAGTTTATGGAGGTGTTTCAATCAACCCTCAAATGATACAATTGTCGGGAGTAGAAATATTAATAGCAACTCCGGGTAGACTTTTAGACCTGATTGATTCCAAAGCTGTGCATCTAAGTCAAATAAAAATATTGGTTTTGGATGAGGCCGATAAAATGCTCAACATGGGGTTTGAGGAGGAAATGAAAAAGATCATTGGACAACTTCCTGCCATGAGGCAAAATTTATTGTTCTCTGCTACATTGAGCAAAGAGGTTACTGCCATACATAAAGGACTCCTTAACAGTCCAATGATTGTTCAGGTAGAAGCAGAAGAAAATCAGGCCGATTTAATTGAACAAACAGCCTATCATGTAACCGAAGAAAGAAAAGGTCCATTGCTTCGATATTTAATCAAACAACAAAATATGCAACAAGTATTGGTGTTTACTTCATCTGTGCATAAAGCAGATGCCGTGGTTGTTAAATTGAAACTAAATGGAATTGATGCTATGGCCATGCACAGTAAAAAAAGTCAAGGTGCCAGAACAGATGCTTTTACCAAATTTAAAAATGGGAAATTAAGAGTCCTGGTAGCAACTGATCTTATGTCACGTGGTATTGATATTAAATTCTTACCCTTTGTTATCAATTACGAATTACCCCGTTCACCCAAGGATTATATCCACCGTATAGGGCGCACAGGTCGTGCCGAATCACCAGGAGAGGCTATTGCTCTCATTACCCCTGAAGAAGAACAACATTTTAAAGTGATCCAGAAAAAAATGGGGAAGTTTCCTAAATGGGTAGATACCCATGAAATCAATCTCCATGGATTTTAATTTTATACAGTTCGTTTTTATATTAGTCTAAACTCCCCCCCTTCCTTCGTCATCAACATGAATTAAAACGTTAGAAATATTGAATTATGCTATTTGGATAATTCCATTTTAAAGACAATTTAGATCATTTATCAGAGGTTGGATAAAAAAAGGACCTTTCCCCTCCTGCTAAAGCCCTTGTATTTAAAGGCTTTTTACAATGACAAAAAAACGGGTTGCTCAATGGCCCATTTGTTAATGTCCGATGGACATTAAACGGAATTTCATTTCACTTAGTTAAGTAGATAAATCATATAAACTATGATACGTTTATCACAAACTAACACAGAAAGTTTCGATGCACTTGTTTTTGATCATCGAAATCAGGCCTACGGGGCCTATGTACTTCGACGGGAATATCCTGTTCAAGTGCTAAAATCACTCCTCATTGGTGTCGCCAGCATTGCCAGTATTTTGGCGACACCTTATCTATCGAATCTCTTTAAAAAAGAGAAGCCAAACACTTATTATAAAACATGGGAATTACCACCGATTGCTCCCCCAACGGTTCCGGATGATCCAAAAATCAATCCGCCCAAAGGAAGGAAAGATCCACCTGCAACGATGAGTACCATCTTTATTAAACCCACAATAGTGGATTATGATATTAATGATACGTTGCCCACTACCATCGATTTGAATAATTCAAATCCCGGCTATACCAATAGCCACGGAGATCCCAATTTTTGGGGAATACCTGGTGATGGACCGGATGACAATGGGGCCATCGTTGATATTCCGGAAGACATTCCCGATGCCATTTTATTGGCAGATCCTCCATCCTTTCCGGGAGGAGATGAAGCCATGCGGCGATTTTTAAATGACAATTTAGAATATCCACCGCATGCCAGAGATATCGGACTGGAGGGTAAAGTATATGTTACATTTATTGTGGATCAATTTGGGAATTTAATAAACATTGAAACTCCCAGACCCATAGGAGGAGGACTCGATGAAGAAGCTATTCGTGTTATGAAATTGATGCCCCGCTGGAAACCAGGAATGCAAGGTGGTTATCCGGTGAAGGTGAGGTATAATTTCCCCATCGTTTTTAAACTGAATTAATCATTCAAATTATTACTGGCAATAAAAAAAATGTCCCGAAGCTTTCGGGACATTTTTTATTCAGTGATGGTAATTTCAATGGTTTTTTCTGCCTTCTCATCCCAAGCTTTATGCAAGTCGGCTTGATTCTCCGGATAGTTTTTATTATATAATTCGTTTTGCAAATGTAATCGATAACTACACTTAATTATATATTTACCCGGCTCTCTAAATGGGGTCCATTTGGTGATACACTCTACAATCGAATCAGTTTTATGAGGTTTTAATTCTGGCCTTTCTTCCAATCCCCCAAAGTTCCATTCAGGTCCTTCATCAGCCAAAAGAATGCCATTGCGATACACTTCAAAATCAAAATAATCGCAACGACCATTGCTATTTCTGTACATTCCTCCCGAATTATACCAAACGGATACTTCTGACTGATTGGTGATTTTAAAATTTACATAAATGCTATCACCTACTTTATAATCGTTACGCAGTGAGACAAATTCATAGGTTAACTGATGACCAAAATGTTTTCGAAGATTAACGGTAGTTCCCAAGACCTTCGCCATTTCGGAAGCCTCATTTTTATTTACGATAAAACTTACCGAATATATATCGTTGGAACTACCTGCCGAACTGGATAAAAAATATTGTCCGTTAATAGAAAGTACGGTGGAATTATTTTGGTTTATTTGGGGAACAATTAATTCTACCATAAATTGTGTATTCTCATTATTCATTGAGAATATAAAGGCCTTGGAAATGTTGATTTTCTTTTGAATATATACTGTTTGAGAATTAACCGTAGTAATTTGAGTTCCCTGCTTAGAACCGTTGCAGATAAATAATCCATTGGTTTGTGCAAAGCTAAGTAAGATGCCTGAAAAACTAATTAGAATAATAAATAATTTCATGGATGATTTTTGTTTAAGTGTATACACCACTTCATGCCATCGGTTCGATCTATTTTACTTTGGTATAGGAAAACTCAAAAAACTCGATCTTGTCTTTTATCTTTCCTTCCTGAACAACGGCTAAAAGACTAGTTGACAACCATTCGTAACCAATTTTCTGTGGAAAAATCAATTCTTTATTCTCAAAAACCATCAAGTTATGTTCAAGATCAACCAATTTATATTTAGAGAGACTGGATATATTATTCAATACCACCCTTTGCTCCAGATAATATTTACCCTTTTCTTTATATATTCTAAACTTTTCACTCACCGTAGTATCTCCTTTTTCTAAACTATACACTAAGGCATAATAAACATGATCCACTTTGTTCCAAGTTTCGAATTCCAATTTATTTCCAAATTGCCAGGTCCCAATCAACTGATCAAAAACAACTTCCGGTTTTTTTACATTCACCTGAGAAACCAACATGGCAGGAATAAACAACCAAATAAATGATAATATCTTCATCCGTTAAATATATACATTTTTGAGCCATCCTACTCATTCTTCTATCTCGAATAGACAGTAAAGGCCAAGCCCAGGGGTAGTTTTAAGCCAATTAATATGTTAATAGCTTGGTTATAACTTGATTAAATCATCATTCAATCTTAACATTTTCTTGATGAAGAGTTGGCTGATTTACCTTATTTTTGCATTGAAGTGATTATCCTAATGGCAAGTCCCTAACCGCTTCAATTTTGATTAGTGACTAAAGTTTATGACAGCCAAATTCATTAAAATTTTTGTTGTTTATTTAATTTGTTCTATTGGACTCATTTCTGCAGTGCAAGCCCAGACATTAATCATGAATGAAGTCTCTAATGGGCCGGCAGGTAATCAGGAATATGTAGAATTTGTAGTTTACGATACCAATGTAGTGTATGGTTGCACCAATCCTAGTCCTCCTTGTATTGATATTAGGGGATGGATTTTTGATGACAACAGTGGGTATCATGGGGCAAGCGGAATTGCTGCTGGTTGTGTACGATTTTCATTTGATCCCTTATGGTCATGTGTTCCGGTTGGAACCATTATTACTATCTATAACAGTGCCGACCCCAATACATCCATGCCTGCGGCTGATTTAAGTTTGGCAGATGGAAATTGCAGAATAACAGCCCCTATAAGTAATGTTAGCCTATTCGAATCAAATGCCACAACCCCAGGGGCCGTTGCATGTAGTTATCCAGCCGTAGGATGGGTACCCGGTGGAAATTGGAATTTTACATTATTGGCAAATGCAGGTGATTGCGCAAGGATTGTTGATTTGGGTGGTTGTGAAGTTTTCTCGGTTTGCTGGGGAAGTGCTAACCTAAATACGTTAATATACTTTGCCGGAGCCGGTACAGATAATGTTTGGTCATTGACCAATACGTTGAATAATAATCCATCCAATCAAGCCAATTGGACTGAAGGTTGCACTGATCCTGTGGCTTGTGGAAGTAATGTTCAAACTCCCGGAATTCCTAATAATGCCGCGAATGCTGCCTGGATTGGAACGATGAATAATAACTGTTTACCGATAACTCCATTGGTAGTTGATTCTTCACTTACCTCTTCCGATTGTTCCTGCAATGGAACTGCAACCGCTAATGCATCCGGCTCAATCCCAGGTTATACTTATACATGGTCGCCAGCTCCAGGTGGAGGACAAGGTACCGCTAATGCGACAGGATTATGTCCGGGAAATTATACCTGTGTAGTAACATCACTAATTAATTGTTCAGATTCGTTCGTAGTTAATATTCCATCCACGGTTGTGTTGCCTGTAATAACTATCACAAATACGACACCATCTATTTGCATAGGTGACAATGCTACGTTAACTGGAAATGGAGGAGTTAGTTATGTGTGGAGTACCGGAGCAAATACTCCATCGATCAATGTTAACCCATTAACAACTACCACTTATACCGTTACCGGCACAGATGCTGCTGGATGTTTCAATACAGCAACGGCCACTATCATTGTGAACCCATTACCAACTCCAACAGCAAGTAATTCGGGTCCATACTGTGCAGGTCAAAATATTATTTTAAATGCCCAAAATGGTTTTGCAAATTACAATTGGTTAGGTCCTAATGTATATGCTGCAAATAATATTCAAAGCCCGGCCATAGGCAGTTCAACACCTATCATGTCAGGTATATATACGGTAACTGTAACTGATGCCAATGGATGTACAGGCACAGCTACCACCAGCGTAACTGTAAATGCATTACCGATAACTGTTGCCACCAACACTGGCCCCTATTGTGCAGGAACAACGATTCAATTAAACTCCCCATTAGGCTCCGCCACGGATGATTGGATTGGTCCCAATGCATTTAATACAATCGACCAACAAAACCCAACTATCGTATCTTCAACCGCAGCCATGAACGGCATTTATACCGTTACCGTAACCGATGGAAATAATTGCAGTGCAACAGCCACCACAACTGTGGTGATTAATAATTTACCTGTAATCGTTGCAAACAATACGGGTCCTTATTGTGCCGGACAAACCATTCAATTAAATTCTCCCAACGGATTCGCAACGGATGATTGGACGGGCCCTAATCTATTTAATGCAAACAATAGTCAAAACCCAACGATTGTTTCGGCTACTCCGGCTATGGCCGGTGATTATACGGTAACCGTGACGGATGGTAATAATTGTTCATCTACTGCCATTACCACGGTAGTGATTAATAGTAATCTCATTTTTACAGCGGCATCCAATAGTCCCTTATGCGTTGGTTCACAATTGGATTTAACTGCTCAAAATATAGCAGGTGCTAGTTACGATTGGATAGGTCCGAATGGATTTAATGTGATCAATCAACAAAATCCTTCTATCCCCGGGATTACGATTCCAGCTTCCGGAACTTATACCGTAACTGTCACCAATGCATCGGGGTGCACCGGAACAGCTACTACAAGTGTAATTGTGAATTCGTTGCCGGTTGCCGTTGCCAATAATAATGGCCCATTGTGTGAAGGAAATCAATTGAACCTAACCTCTAATGGGGGAATAGATTTTGATTGGATAGGTCCCAGTGGATATAACCAACCCAATACACAAAACACCTCTATTGTTATAACCAATGCCAGCAATGCTGGTACCTATACTGTAACAGTTACCGATGGTAATGGATGCTCTTCCACCTCCATAACGGATGTTACCATCAATACAATCCCGGTGGCAAGTGCAGGTAATAATGGACCTATATGTGAAGGGGCTAACCTTGATTTAACATCTAGCGGAGGTAATACCTATTCTTGGATAGGTCCAGCTGGGTTTAACGATCCTGTCAACCAAAATCCCATTTTAGTGAATACTTTATCCGGTCAATCAGGTACCTATACGGTTACCGTTACAGATTTCAATAATTGCACGGCAACAGCTACCACCAATGCACTTATTCAACCTAATCCTCTAGTAAATGCTAATACCAATGCGCCATTATGCACGGGGATCAATGTTCAATTAAATGCTAGCGGGGCGGATACATATATTTGGGATGGCCCTCTAGGTTTTTCAGATCCTAATCAAAATGCCATCCTTATTAATCCAACTCCAGCAATGAATGGAACGTACACCGTAACTGGCACTAATTTAACCGGATGCACCAATAGCAACACGATTCAGGTAACTATATTCCCAAGTCCTACAGCTTCTTTCTCTGGCAATAACCTCCTCGGTTGTGCTCCGGTATGCACAGACTTTACAGATTTAAGCACAGTGATTGGTTCCACAATTACAAATTGGCAGTGGACAGTAGAAGGACAAAATCCATCTAGTTTACAAAACCCCACTTTTTGTTTTAACAACCCTGGTTTATTTGATGCCAGTTTAGTGGTAACCTCCACCGATGGTTGCACTTCTACCATTACAATGAGTGATTACGTGGTGGTGAATGCAAATCCAGTAGCTTCGTTTATATATTCACCTGATGTTATTTACGAATCAGAACCAACTGTTTATTTTACCAATACATCTTCTGGCGCCAATAATTATGGTTGGAGTTTTGGAGATGGTGGATCGTCAGTATTGGCTAATCCAACTTATACCTATGCGGATACAGGAATTTATTGCATTCAATTAACTGTTTCAAATAATGCCGGATGTATAGACACCACTGCACAATGCTTACAAATTATTCCGGAATTCACCATTTATATTCCTAATTCCTTTAGTCCAAATATGGATGAAATTAATCCTATTTTTAAAGTATATGGTAGAGGAATTGCCAAGTTAGAAGCTCGAATTTTCGATCGCTGGGGGGAAGAAATATTTTCATTCTTCGACATTAATAAGGGTTGGGATGGAACTACTACTGATGGATATAATTGCCAATTAGGTGTATACGTTTACAAAGTGACAGCCACTAACTACCTGAATGAAGAATTCAATTTTATAGGACATGTTAACCTATTGAGATAATCTTTCTCCATTTTAAAATTCTATGCATTTCTTCAATAACTGCAAGGGTTACGTGCTAATCATTCATGCTGCTATAAGTTATTTTAACAAAATAATTGTATCCAAAACTTGGAAGCAATCGTTTTAATTCAATACATTTATGATATCATTTTGATATCAATTAAAAAACAAATAATTTAAATAAAATGGAAACATCTAAACAAATCAAACCAATTAGTGGATTTTTAATGTTATTTCTTTTGTTCGCAGCAATAGGAGGAATTATTGTAACAGCCGTATTTGAAATAATGCCGGCAACTATCATTTTAAGCCTCTTCGCATTTTTCGGAATGCTTGGCTTCATGGTGGTGAGTCCCAATCAGGCGAGGGTATTAACCTTCTTTGGAAAATATTCGGGCACCGTAATTACTAACGGATTCTTTTGGGTAAACCCTTTTTATACAAAAAGAAAAATAACCTTAAGAGCACGAAATTTTGAAACTGAACAATTAAAGGTGAATGATAAAATGGGAAATCCCATTTTAATTGCCGCAGTGCTAGTATGGAAGGTTGATGATACCTATAAAGCTGCATTTAATGTAGATAACTACGAGCAGTTTGTAAAGATACAGGCGGATTCGGCTTTACGTCAAATGGCAACAGGCTATGCATATGATACATTTGAAGACGAGCATGCATCAGTAACTTTAAGAGGTAGTGGTGATGACATCAATGAGGTGCTTGAAAATTTAATTGCCGAACGATTGTCATTGGCAGGACTACAAGTGGTAGAAGCAAAAATTTCTCACTTGAGTTATGCACCTGAAATTGCGAGTGCCATGTTACAAAGACAACAAGCAATGGCCATTGTATCGGCCAGGAAAACTATTGTTGAAGGTGCCGTAGGTATGGTAGAAATGGCTTTAGAACAATTATCAAAAAGAGAGATCGTACATTTGGATGATGAGAAAAAAGCATCGATGGTGAGTAATTTATTGGTGGTATTATGTTCGGATAAAAGTGCTACTCCTGTTGTAAATACTGGTACCCTTTATTAATATGAACTTTTATCAGTTATCTGTTTAGTTATATAAGCAGATAACTGATGATTTTAAATGGATTAAAAATGCACATTGAAGAAAGAACATATTATGAAGATGAACAAAAAATGGAAGCCAATTGGATTCTAGTTTTTATCGTCGTTAGCAGCTTGTCAACTTTGGCCATTGCTATTGGATTTATGTATAACGAAAATGCCGATTTAACCTCGTTAATAGCAGTTGCAGGCTCCATTATTTTCACCGATATGCTCATTGTATTTATATTTAAAACCCTTAAACTTTCAACTGCTCTGAGTAAAAAAGGTTTTCATTATAAATGGAGCTTGATGAGTGGACCAATGAAAATGATTGAATGGCATGAAATAGAAAATATAGCCATCAAAAAATCACCTTATAAAGGTTATGGCAGAAAGACCAGCCTAAAATATGGAGATAGCTATACGATGAATTTAAAGGAAGGCTTGGCATTCACTTTAAAAAATGGAAAGAAAAAATTCTTTAGTTTAAAGGACTCAGAAGAATTTAAACGAGCATTTAATAAGTTAGAAATTGGATTACATATTTCTTAAATCAGCCAAAATATGTCAGCCAAAAAGAATTTTGTTTTAAGATTGGATGAGGATGTTTACAAAGCCTTAGAAAAATGGGCTGCTGATGAGTTCAGAAGTGTGAATGGTCAAATTGAATACATCCTAAGTCAGTCATTAAAACAAGCCAAACGAGAGCCCAAAAAATCCGCTAAGAAGTAGGTGCATTGGCAGGCGCTGCCCTTTTTAAAGTCCACAAAATCCAATTACTATCCGAAGTGCAGGTAACGGTTTCCCAACCCTCCTTACCTAACCTATTGAGCACTTCTACTAATTCATTATAACTTCCCTGATATAATTTTTCTTCATTCTCCGGAAGGTTCACTCGAATGGAACTTTCTTCCCAAAGCCATTCCAATATTGCATATTGAATATTCATAGATTAAAAATATAGTTTATGAATAAAATGATTGCATTTCTTCCTCAATATTTTTTCGGAGTTCCATTAATTTAATGGCATATAATTGCAGTTTTACCTCCTCATCGGTTTCGGGTTCAAAGTTAGGAACCTGCACAGGCTTGTTATCTTTATCTACTCCCACGAAAATGATGATACAATGGGTATTATGAACATAATCCTTGTCCTCCGGTTTTTTGCTATAAACATCAACAGCAATATGCATAGATGTTTTACCTGTGTGAATTAATTTTGATCGCACCTCAACCAGATTTCCTATATGAATAGGTTTAAAAAAACGAATACCCCCAACATAAACTGTCACGGCATATCCTCCGCACCAGTTAACCGCACAGGCAAATCCTCCCTGATCAATCCACTTCATTACCATTCCTCCATGGACCTTTCCTCCAAAATTAACATCCATTGGCTCTGCCAAAAATCTCAATTCTAAACTTTTTGAACTCATATTTGACCTATTTAGGGGTGAAATTATGTATTAATTCTCAATGGAAACCTATGGGTACTAACTTAGGATGATTGCTTACTAAATGACTGAATAATAGCATCTAAAACCAGCTATATTTGTACCGTTATATAAGAACAATATGTCTTAAGAATAATCAAATCAATCAAGATCAATTCTTAAAATAAGGTTTCTCTAAAAAAGGAACCTTTTTTTATTTTAAGGCAGCCCCGATTAGGTTTGTAATACCCCTACTTTAAACTCTTTGGTAATAGGAGCATGATTGGCCGATTCTAAACTCATAGAAATATATTCCCTGGTTTTTGCAGGATCAATAATTTCATCGACCCATAAGTTTGAGGCCGCATAATATGGCTTCATCTGACTATTGTATCTATCGGTGATGAGTTTCAAATATGCCTCTTCATCCTCTTTTGTAATTTCTTTTCCTTTTGACTTTAATGCAGCCACCTGAATTTGTAATAAAGTTTTGGCTGCCTGAGCACCTCCCATTACTGCAATCTGTGCGGTTGGCCATGCAAAAATAAAACGAGGATCGTAAGCCTTACCACACATCGCATAATTTCCCGCTCCATAAGAGTTACCCATTACCACCGTAATTTTAGGTACCACCGAATTAGATACGGCATTCACCATTTTAGCACCGTCTTTAATAATGCCTCCTTGTTCACTTCTACTGCCTACCATAAAACCAGTAACATCCTGTAAAAAAACCAAAGGAATTTTCTTCTGGTTACAATTCATAATAAACCTAGCTGCTTTATCTGCTGAATCGGAATAAATAACACCCCCAAATTGCATTTCGCCTTTTTTAGATTTAACCACCTTACGTTGGTTAGCTACAATTCCAACAGCCCAACCATCGATACGGGCATAGGCACAAATAATGCTTTGGCCATAGGCTTCCTTATATTCTTCGTATTCCGAATTATCTGCCAGACAGGCTAAAATTTCTTTGGTATCATAAGCCTTGTCTCTGGTATCGGGCATAATGCCATAAATATCTTTCGCAGGTCTTTTAGGTGCTACAGGAGTAGTTCTGCTATAGCCAGTCTTATCAAAGTCACCAATTTTGTCAACGATATTGCGTATTCTTGTTAAACAATCTTTATCATCTAAACATTTATAATCGGTAACACCGCTAATTTCGCAATGGGTAGTTGCTCCACCCAAGGTCTCATTATCAATATCTTCGCCGATGGCCGCTTTAACCAAATAGGAGCCTGCCAAAAATATCGATCCTGTTTTATCAACGATCATAGCCTCATCGGATAAGATGGGCAAATATGCCCCCCCCGCAACACAACTTCCCATTACTGCCGAAATTTGGGTTATTCCCATACCACTCATGATGGAATTATTTCTGAATATTCTACCGAAATGTTCTTTATCGGGAAATACTTCTGCCTGCATTGGTAAATAAACACCTGCACTATCTACCAAATAAATGATAGGTAATCTGTTTTCCATTGAAATTTCTTGGGCTCGCAAATTCTTTTTTGCGGTAATCGGAAACCATGCTCCTGCTTTTACAGTGGCATCGTTGGCCACCACAATACATTGTTTGCCCGAAACCTTGGTTATTCCCATCACAACTCCTCCAGCAGGACATCCTCCTTCGTCTTCATACATGCCATCGCCTACAAAAGCTCCTAGTTCGTAAAAAGGCTCATCTTTATCTTTCAGAAAATCAATTCTTTCACGAGCCGTAAGTTTTCCTTGCTCATGTTGTTTATCAATTTTGGCTTTTCCTCCTCCTAATCTTATCTTATTTAGCCTCTGTTCGACCTCCGAAATGAGAAGTCTCATTTTATCATCGTTCTTGTTGAATTCCAGCTCTTTAGACATAATTTATGGTATTATTAACTTATCTTTAACATCGACTTCCAAAGGTAACAATAATAGGCAATTAACATAGTTATGAACCGCCATTATGAACAATTAACATAGCAAAACCTTGACAGACGTGGCATGAAGCCGTATCTTTGCAGCGAATTATTTTTAATTCAAAAAAACATGAGAAAATTAATTATCATTATTGGTCTCACCTTTTCTTTTCTTCCGGCCTTAAACGCAGCTGAATTTAAAATCGTTCACCTAACGGATAAGAACAAGGATTTTCTTCAAATGATGATCCCTCAGGTGAAGTTTATCAACTATGGTATTTCACTTCAAAGAAAAACCATTGAAGGAAATAAGAATTATTTTATGAAAACCGGCATTCTTACCCAGGATGATATCCATACCATTAATGGTATAGCAGCCCGTTATCATTATGATGAATTGAAGGTGAATGAATATAAAACAAAAGAAGAGGTTTTGGTTTATTTCGATGGGCTTTTAGAAAGGGTGGATCTTATTCCGGAAAAACTCATTATTGCGCAGGGAATTATAGAAAGTGGTTGGGGTAGATCCAGATCGGCCAGAGAATGCAATAATTACTTTGGTTTAACTTGTAGAG
>JBEIQI010000154.1:0-7222 GCA_040376605.1 Flavobacteriales bacterium
AAAAAAAATCATTATAAAATGTTTGCAAGCATGGCAGTTGGCCGAAACATCGGATGGAAAGCATCTATTAGCAGCTTCTGCCAAATATGCGCATGAAATGAAAGACCCTGATTTTTTAAAAGCAGTGCAATTATTTATCAAGGAGGAAAACAAGCATGGCGAAAATTTAGGAAAGTATTTGGATATCATTCATGAAGCTAGAATTAAATCAGATTGGAGAGATAGTTTATTTCGGAGGGTTCGGTATTATAATACCAATATGGAAATATGGACCTTAACAGTATTAGCGGTAGAAAACACTGCCCAGGTCTTTTATCAATCTTTAAAGGATTCAACGTCATGCAATTTGCTCAAACAAATTTGTTCGGATATTTTAGTGGACGAATCATTTCATATCCAATTTCAATACGAGAGATTATTTTTAATTGCTCAAACCAAATCTCCATTTGAAAAGAAGATTCGATTTTACCTTTACTGGTTGTTTTTTTATTCTACTATAACCATGGTTTATCTCAGTAACAGAAGAGTGTTTCGAGCTGGCGGAAATAATTATAATTCATACTTCCGTAAAATGAATCTTAAATTCAATAAAACATTTAAGCGTATATTTTGTCCTAAATCAAATGTTTATCAGAGCAAATTAAAATGGGAACAAATTCTGTAGAAATTTACTGATTCTGTTTTAAATGATCGAGATAAGTTTGGGAATGTTCAACCAGCTGTGGAAAAAACGCTAAAAATTGAGTCTCCAGGACCTGATAATGTAATTCAAATATTTCTACCGTTTCTTTGTCCCAAATAAATTGTTTACTTCTATGGGATAACCGTTGAATCGTTTCATGTATACCTTCCTTACTGGCATAAAGCATGAACCAATTATGTTCTTGCATAAATGGGAAAATATTTTTGAATTTTTCAGGAGCGTGGTGGATTCGATTTTCCATATCATTATAGGAGCGGATAGAGAAGCTGGATAACTCTTCCTTACTGAATTTATTCCAATTATTTCCTAAAAAGTGGTCATATATTACATCACTGATAACCAATGCATAATGATGAATCACAGGGTAGAATAATTTACGAGTAGCCTTTACCAATTCATGTTGATCAGTAAATGCATCAATCCTTCTATGCAAAAGGATGCCATTTCTGATTTTATCTGGATATTCATCAGCCTGCTTGCCTCTTACAGCATCGGCCATCATATTGCCCATGAGTACATCCGGATCATTAAATGATAAATAAGCATGTGCTAAAAAATTCATACCCAACGAAAGTAGTATATTTGATGGATGAATGAACTATTTGAAACCAGTAAAGGCAAAATTTGGTATAATGTAATTGATAAAGGCAGCAATAAAAATATTTTGCTCATTCATGGATTTATGGAGGATCATGAAGTTTGGAATGACCTTGTAAAAAATTTGCATGCTAACATCATTTCTGTTGATTTGCTTGGATTTGGAAATAGTGTTCCCAATTCATCTTTCAACTTTTCTATGATTGATCAATCCGTTGCTATTAATGAGCTTTTAACGTTTTTGGCCCCTCCTAATTTATTTGTTTTAGGTCATAGTATGGGTGGATATATTACCCTCGAATTGTTTCGATTGAATCCTTCAATCCGTATGGGGTTATTACATTCTACTATTGTTGCTGATTCGGAGGAAAAAAAGGCAAACCGAAATAAAACCATTGAGGTGTTAGAAAAAGATCCTACCGTATTTATTCGTGAATTTTATTGGAATTTATTTGCCGAATTTCATAAAAATAAATTTTCAAAGCAGGTAGAGGTTTTGAAACAAAAGGCTGAAAAGATTCCAGTTAGTTATATCATTTCCACAGTGCAAGCATTAAGAGATAGGAAGGATCAAACAGATCTTTGGCATAATTCAGATAACGATGCACTTTGGATTGCAGGAGCTCATGATAAATTGATCAGCCTAAAGGAATTGGATTCGTTATCCGATGATGGACCTGCTGTTTTTGTGGTTTTAAAGGATTCGGGACATATGGGCTTTTACGAGGAACCTGAAAACCTAATCGAGGTGGTAAATGATTGGTTAGAGTTTACATAATAAAAAAAGCCCCCCCTATTTTGTAGAGAAGGCTAACTGATATATTATCAATAAATATTACTTATCTAAATCATCAAAATCAATATCTGAGCTCGAGAACCCATCTTCAGAAACCTCTTCAGATTGGTGGTCTCCTCCATTATGCTCAGCATTAGGAACATAAACCTGTTCTTCAACAGGAGTTGGATTGTTTTTACGAATGTAGTCTACCACTTCAGCTAAACCATCGGAAAATTTAATAAAATCTTCTTTATATAAAAAGACTTTATGCTTTTCATAGAAAAATCCGTTTCCATCGTGGCGCAATCTGCGTTTACTCTCGGTAACTGTTAAATACAAGTTACCATCTTTGGTTGCCTTAACGTCAAAGAAATAAGTTCTTTTGCCAGCTCTAACAGCTTTTGAATAAATCTCCGACTTCCCTTTGTTATTTCTATCTTCCATAATCTACCTCTAAGAAATGTATGTTTACACACAAATATATAAAATATAGATACTCCATAATTTTTTTAAAAGAAATCTATTAACAGACGACTAACAGTCTAAGTATCTGTAAAACAGATCAATATGTCTATCTATAAGTCTAGATACCTTTAATTTTACTTATATTATCAGCCTATTCATTAACTTTAGGGAATGAGAAAGACCATCCTCTGCATATTATTTACAGTATTCAGCATTCATTGTGGGAGCTCCCAGAACAATTTTTTGTTGTCTTGCCCAGCTGAAGTGCTTATGAATGGGAAAATAAATCATTTCTTTATATCTCATCATACTTATTTAACCTACGATGTCAACTCCTCAACTTTTAAAGTTATTTTGAATATGTTTAATTTACAAGAGCAAAATACCGCTCCAATGCCAGGTGCTGAGGTAACCTATAATACCAATTTTGAGGATTCTAGTTATTTAGTTTTCGAAGGATCCGTTCCGGAAAGTAAAATTAGACCTAAAGAAAGTTTAAAGGATACATATACATTTAGCGTGGTGGGTAATATCAAATATCGACAATTCAATTACCCAACGCAGATTGTATGCAGTTACGGTGCACGAATGATTAGAAACTCATCTCAAATAGCACTCAATGTGGATATTGAAGTTTTAAAAATGGATGATCCCATGTATATTCCACTTATAAAGGAAATGATTGATAACTTAAAAATTCGGGTGGTAGATGGAACGGTAAATATGGTTCAAAATTAAATCCTTTATCTTTGTGACGTGTTGGAGCAGTTTCAAGTTGGGATAATCGGTGGTGGATTAGCAGGTTTATGCGCTGCTTTGCATCTTCAGCAATTAGGAATATCATCTATTGTTTGGGAAAAGGGAGATTATCCTCGCCATAAAGTTTGTGGCGAATATGTGTCTGCTGAAACTTTACATTACCTTCAATACTTGGGGTATAATCCATATGATCATGGAGCGGTTACCATTAATGAATTTTCCGTGTCTCATTGGAATGGAGATACCACCCATACTAAACTGGATCAAGGTGCTTTTGGTATAAGCAGATATGTTTTTGATCATGCACTTTATCAACTCTGCATTAAAAATGGGATTTCTGTTCATCTGCTGGAAAGTGTAAATGATTTTACCAAAAATGAAATTGGTTTTGAAGTAAAAACCAGCAATAATAAAACCTATCAAGTCCAGAAATTAGTTTCTGCACATGGAAAAAAATCTAATATTGATAGAGTGATGGATCGAGATTTTTTTCAAAAGGATGCAGATTTTATAGGGGTAAAATATCATTTTAAATATAAAATTCCGTCAAATTTGGTTTCCTTGCATAATTTTGAAAGTGGTTATTGTGGGGTATCTATGGTAGAGAATGAAACCGTTAATGTTTGTTACCTATCGACCAAAACAGCATTAAAAAAATTCGGAACAATCGATGAATTGGAGAAGGAGTTATTGTGGAAGAATCCCTTTCTAAAGGACATCTTCACCAATGGAGAGCATTTATTTGATGAACCCAAAACAATCAGTGATTTTTCTTTCAAACCTAAAAAGCCTATTGAGGATCATATTTTAATGGTAGGCGATTCTGCCGGATTAATTACACCACTATGTGGAAATGGCATGGCCATGGCAATTAATGCTGCATATATCTTAAGCAATTTGTTGGGTGAATATTTTTCGAATCAAATTTCCGATATCCAATTGGAAGAAAAATATGCTCATCAATGGGCGGAACAGTTTCAAGCCAGACTTCAATTTGGTTATAGGGTTCAGAAGATATTCGGCAAGAAAGTTATTTCCTCTATTGCCATTAAAAGTTTACAAGTGGCACCATTTTTATTGCCAGCCATGATTAAGAAGACCCACGGGAATGATTTTTTTAAAGAATGAGCAAGTTTACAAATAGAGAGATAGTTCCGGAAATAATTGATGATTTTAATTGGAGTGGAGAGGACCTGCAAAAGAATCTCGAAGAAATAGAGTGGATCAACAAATATTTAGGTGGGACCAAAACATCTGCGCAACCCGTTATTAAATTTATTCAGCAAAGATCGCCTGTTCAACCTAAGCCTATAACCATTGTGGATATAGGTTGCGGATCAGGTGATGTTTTAAAAAATATCCAATCTGCTTTTAATGCGGATAAGTCAGTATCTCTTGTTGGGGTTGATGCCAATTTAAATATCATTGATTTTGCCCTATCACACCATTTTACTGATAATAAAATTTCCTTTGTTCATGCAGATGTAATGAATCAAGAAGAACTGATTCCTCAAGCCGATGTTTATATGATGAATTTGTTCTTGCATCATTTTGAAATGACTGAAATTAAATCGCTATTGGGACATTTATTATCAAAGACGCCTCAATTGGTTGTGATTAACGATTTGCAAAGAAGTCCACTGGCTTATCATTTATTTGGGGCTTTATGTAGGATACAAAATGCAAGTGAGGTTACTAAAAATGACGGCAAATTGTCGATTTTAAAAGGGTTTAATAAAGCCGAAATGCGAGATATAGGACAAATGGTGCAAGGTTATCAAATGCACTTAAAATGGCAATGGGCATTCCGTTGGCAGTTATTATTGACAAAGATTTAGCAATTATTAATGCGTATTGTGGGAATATAAATGTTATTTAGCAGTTAGATTTAATTAGATGATTTCAAAGATTCAAACCACCCATATAGAACTCCCTGAGTTTACAGAAAATGTTGATAAAGTAATAAAATACGCTGAGAAATGGACAGGTGATCTCGATCAGAGAACCCGGGATAAAATTATTCGTTTATTTAGAAATGCTAAGGTTGATCGTAGATATTCTATTATGCCCATAGATGAAGTGTTTTCGGATAAATCCTTTGAAGAACGCAACAATACCTATATTGAAAAGGTAACAGACCTATGTGAAAAAGCCTTAAGTAATGCACTTAAAAAGGCAAATATAAAGCCTGAAGAATTGGATATGATCATTTCTACCAGTTGCACAGGAATTATGATTCCTTCGGTAGATGCATTTTTAGTGAATCGTTTAAAATTACGAAGAGATATCATCAGACTTCCAGTAACTGAAATGGGTTGTGCAGGTGGCACATCTGCTTTGATTTATGCGCATGAATTTGCTAAGGCCAATCCAAATAAAGTAATTGCCATTTTAGCGGTTGAATCACCCACCTCTACCTTTTTAACGGTGGATAGAAGTTTTACTAATGCGGTTAGTGCAGCCATTTTTGGGGATGGATGTGCCGTGGCCATCATTAAACCTACCGAGGAATTGCGTCCAGTAATTTTAGATACTCAAATGTATCATTTCTTCGATCAACCTAGATTAATGGGTTTTGATGTTACCAATGCCGGATTACAAATTGTTTTAGATCCTGAAGTGCCGGTGCATATTGAAAAAGAATTTACTAATATAATTATTCCCTTTCTGCATAAACATGGTTTAGAGATTGCAGATGTAAACAATTTTATCTTTCATCCCGGTGGAAAAAAAATTGTACAGGTGGTAGATGATCTATTTGGTAAGTATGGAAAAAATATAGATGCAACTAAAGAGGTATTGCTCAATTATGGTAATATGAGCAGTGCAACTATTTTTTATGTTTTGGATAAGTACATGGATAGACCTATTGCTAAAGGGGAGTATGGTTTACTCCTGAGTTTTGGTCCGGGATTTACGGCACAAACGGTATTGGTGCAATGGCAATAATAAGCGTAAGTTACCAAAGGTTATGATTAAAGTTTTTGAGAATAAATGGACACTAATTTTAGGAGGTTCAAGTGGATTAGGATTGGCGAGTGTTAAAAAGCTAGCAAGTCATGGAATGAATCTGATTATTGTGCATCGTGACAGGAAAATAGATTCAGAGCGCTTGGAGGAAATATTTAACCACATTCGTAATAGAGGTTCACAAGTGATCTCCTTTAATGAAAATGCACTTGATGTTGAATCCAGAAAACAAATGGTTTCTAATATACAGAAGCAATTGTCGGGCGCTAAAATTTATGCACTTATTCATAGCATTGCTAAAGGAAACCTAAAACAACTTTACTCACCAGGTAATTCGGTGGCCGATAAATCTGATTTGGACATCACGATGCATGCTATGGCAACCAGTTGGTGGGAATGGACAAAAGAATTGGTTGATGCAGAACTTTGGCATTCTGATGCTAGAAATATCGCTTTTACCAGCGAAGGAAATCAAAAATACATTCCCGGATATGTTGCGGTTTCTGCAGCAAAAGCAAGTTTAGAGGTCTTGTGCAGATATATGGCTGTTGAATTGGCTCCATTAGGTATCAAAACTAATCTTATTCAAAGTGGAGTTGTTCCAACACCGTCCATGAAGATGATTCCAAATGCTGATAAAATATTAGAACTAACTCAAAAACGTAATCCTTTCGGAAGGTTAACAGCCCCTGAGGATATTGCGAACACGGTTTACTTGCTGTGTTTGCCAGAAGCCTGTTGGATAAATGGCGCAATAATTAAGGCAGATGGAGGGGAGTCACTATAAACAACCCATAAAGTTTATTTCTTTTGTTTTCATATAATGTTCCTTTTCCGAAACGGTCCGTGTATTTCACTGAATATTATTTAAAATCTTTGATGAAGTTGCTTTCAGTTAAATGATATATTCAGAATTCTAGGTTATTTAATACCATTAATGTCTTAACATA
>JBEIQI010000263.1:0-4202 GCA_040376605.1 Flavobacteriales bacterium
AATCCTATAGGCACTGCTTTTTCGGTAGTAATGATAATATCTTCAATTACCGTTTCTATTTTAATCAGGCTGGAATTATTTAATGTTGAGGATTCAATAGACTGCACCAAATCATGGAGAAAACTTTTTAAATGTAATTTTTCTACGGTGTCGTTTCCATATAATCTTTGATGGGCAAATGAAATGGCTTGGATACGTTGTTTACTTTCCGTGAAAACTGATTTTACCAATGGGTCTTTAATATTTCTAGATTGAAGATCCAAAATACTATTGATGAGCTGTAAGTTATTCTTGATTCGATGATGAGATTCTCTCATTAATAATTGTTCTTTAACCAATAATTCTTCAGTATGTTGTTTCTTCTCGGTTAAAAGTTGGGTATTGGCTTTTTCTAAACGGAGGTTATTTATTAATAATAGAATTAATACAATCAGGATGATTAATCCTATTATACCAGCTATAATGATGGAGTAAAGACCCGTTTGCAGGCGATTTTTTTCTAATTCAATATTTTTTTGTCTTTCTGTTTCTAATTTTAGCAAGGCAATCTCTGAATTTTTCTTTTCGATTTTATTGATGGTTTCCATTTCAGCAATTTGGGCCGCTTTACTATCATTTACCAAAGAATCTCTTAAATCTCTGTATTTAGAACTATAGAGGTATGCCTTTTTAAAATCTTCTTTTTTATAATATAAATTGGCCAATGCTTCATATAAATATTGACGCCTTTCAGGAATGTTATTTTTCTCAGCCTCTTGTAAGCCTTCTAAGGCATATTTTTCGGCTAATGAATAATTTTTCATTGCGGTTAAAATATTGGCAGCTAAAATCCTCTCGGTAACCCATCCTGCATGTGTTTTTGCATCATCATTGGCGTTGATTGATTTTAAAATGAGTTCATAAGACTTGGTATAGTCTTTTTTATCGAAATAAATTTTGGATTTATTCGACCAAATATCATGCAATAGAGTGGTATCTCCATTCAATAAATAGAGTCGTTCGGCTTCATCATAATAATGCAGGGCATTTCCACCGTTTTTCTCATAACTTTCAATAATTCCAATATTCACTAAAGAGCCAGCAGCACTTCCATAATCCTTTAATGCATTGGCTAGTTCATAGGCCTTTTTATAATTAGCCATGGCTAGATGATATTGGTATTGATTAAAATAAAAAATCCCTAAATTATTATAAGTGGTTACCAATCCAACAGAATCCTTTATGGATTCCTGAATGTCGATTGCCTTGTAAAAAAGAAATAAAGCGGAATCTGTAATCGTTTCAATATCATAATAGATAGCCCGGTATGACATGGCCCGACCCATGGTTTTTAAATCTCCCTTTTCTTGTGCTAAATAATATCCTTTTTCTGCCAATACTTTTGCAGAATCGATATCATCTCCAAAAATCTCCCAAGATTTCTCCACCATTTCAAATGCCTGAGCATTTACTTTGGAAGCAAAAATGGTCAGCGTACAAATCAGGATAACCTTCTTCAATGCTAATATCCCAAATTAGGCGACAACCACCTTTCAACAATTTCCACATTCATACCCTTGCGTTTTGCATAGTCATGCACCTGGTCTTTATTGATTTTACCTAAACCAAAATATTTGGCATCCGGATGCGAAAAATATAATCCGCTTACTGCTGCGGTTGGAAACATAGCAAAGGATTCGGTAAGGGTAATTCCGGTATTTTTTTCTACTTCCAATAAATCAAATAATATTCTTTTCTCCGTATGATCAGGACATGCAGGATAACCGGGTGCCGGGCGAATCCCTTGATATTTTTCGGTAATGAGTTGATCAACGGTTAAAGATTCGCTGGGGGTATAACCCCAGAACTCTTTTCTTAATTTTTCATGTAATCTTTCGGCAAAGGCTTCTGCTAATCGATCGGCCAATGCCTTAAGCATAATGGAAGAATAATCATCATGATTTTTTTCGAATTCAGCGGCTCTTTCATCAATTCCAATTCCCGTGGTTACTGCAAAACCACCGATATAATCTTTTTTATCTGAATCCTTTGGAGCAATAAAGTCCGATAAACTATAATTCGGTAAACCATCGGCCTTTTTATTTTGCTGACGCAAAGAATGGATCACTGTTTTTAGCTCTCCATTTTGATAAATTTCTAGATCATCACCTACTGCACTGGCTTCAAATATACCCAGTACCGCATTTGCTTGTAACCAATTTTCATCGATGATTTTTTTAAGCATATCCTGAGCATCTGCAAATAGCTTTTTTGCTTCAGAACCTATCACCTCATCTTCCAAAATAGCCGGGTAGCGGCCCGCTAATTCCCATGTTTGAAAGAATGGAGTCCAATCAATATATTCGGATAATTCAGCTAAACTATATTTTTCAAACACCTGAATACCCAGCATTTTGGGTGTAGGTGGGGTATAGTCATTCCAATTTCCGTTAAAGGCATTTTTACGTGCTTCTTCAATTGGGATGAGATTTTTAAGGGCTTGTTGACTTTTATGTCGTTCCCGCATTTCGGCATATTCAATGCGTAAATTCTTAACAAAATTATCTTTTTTATCACCCAACAAGGCTTCTACCACTGGCACCGAACGTGATGCATCTAATACATGCACAGTAACCCCGTTCGTATAACTTTCCTCAATTTTAACGGCGGTATGAATTTTAGAAGTAGTGGCTCCACCAATTAGAAGTGGAATATTTAATCCCACTCTTTGCATTTCTTTGGCCATGTGAACCATTTCATCTAAAGAAGGAGTAATTAATCCACTTAATCCAATGATATCTGCTTTTTCACGAATAGCCGCTTCGATAATTTTCTCACTAGGCACCATTACTCCCAAATCAACTACATCGTAATTATTGCAGCCCAAAACTACCCCAACGATATTTTTCCCGATATCATGCACGTCGCCTTTTACGGTAGCCATTAATACTTTTCCATTGGCCTTTACCTCACCTGATTTTTCCGCCTCTATAAAAGGTTGTAAATAGGCAACCGCTTTTTTCATTACCCTTGCAGACTTTACCACTTGCGGTAAAAACATTTTACCACTTCCAAAAAGATCCCCTACAATATTCATCCCGTCCATTAATGGACCTTCAATCACTTCAATAGGTCTTGCGTATTTTAAGCGTGCTTCTTCGATATCAGCATCAATAAAGTCAATCACGCCTTTTACTAAGGCATGTGCTAATCTATCTTCTACAGATGCATTTCTCCACTCTTCAGTTATTTCATCCTTAATATTTTTTTCGCCCTTAAATTTTTCGGCAAAATTGAGCAAACGTTCTGTAGCATCGGATCGGCGATTGAGTAATACATCCTCCACATGTTCCATGAGATCTTTAGGTACTGCATCGTAAACTTCCAATTGGGATGGGTTAACAATGCCCATATCCATGCCATGTTTAATTCCGTGATATAAGAATGCAGCATGCATAGCTTCCCTCACTTTATCGTTTCCTCTAAATGAGAAAGAAACATTTGAGACCCCACCACTTACTTTGGCAAAAGGTAAATTTTCTTTGATCCATTTGGTGGCCCTAAAGAAATCCAATGCATTATTGGCATGTTCTTCCATACCGGTGCCCACCGGAAATATATTTGGATCGAATATGATATCCCAGGCTGGAAATTTTAATTGTTGAGTAAGGATATCATAACTTCTTTTACAAATTTCAATTCTTCTTTCGTAATTATCTGCTTGACCTTTTTCGTCGAAAGCCATAACGATTACTGCGGCTCCAAATCGTTTAATGATTTTAGCTTGTTGGATAAATTCCGCCTCACCGGCTTTTAACGAAATCGAGTTAACAATCCCTTTCCCTTGCAGACATTTTAGTCCGGCTACTATAATTTCCCATTTGGAACTATCAATCATTACCGGAATTTTGGCAATTTCAGGTTCAGCTGCAATCAGGTTGAGAAATCTTACCATGGCTTTCGCTCCATCCAACATTCCTTCATCCATATTAACATCCAATACCTGAGCCCCGCCTCTTACTTGTTCTAATGCTACCTGAATGGCATCATCAAATTTATCTTCTTTAATTAGGCGAAGGAACATTCGGGAACCAGTAACATTGCATCGTTCTCCTACATTAACAAAGTTGGTTTGTGGCGTGATGGTTAACGCTTCAAGTCCGCTGAGGCGTAAATATGGTTGTATAGTAAGATTGCTCATTGTAATACAAAGGTAATAAAAT
>JBEIQI010000084.1:0-11094 GCA_040376605.1 Flavobacteriales bacterium
ACTGCAATTATATCAGGGTTGGTAGCCAAAGCTTCTTCGGCCCTTTCAACATTTACTTCTTTATTACCTTGTTCTGCTTCTTTAAACATTTGAGCTCCACCTGCACCACAACAAAACCCTTTTGCCTTGCTTCTTTTCATTTCGGTTAGCTCCATATCTAATTTGGCAATTACTTCTCTTGGTGCTTCGTAAACTCCATTAGCACGACCTAAATAACAAGGATCGTGATAGGTAATTTTTTTTCCTTTAAAATCGCCTCCAGCCACTTTTAATTTACCCTCATTAATAAGTTCTTGTAATAATTGAGAATGATGGATCACTTCATATGTTCCTCCCAATTCCGGATATTCATTTTTTAATGTATTGAAACAATGCGGACATGCAGCCACAATTTTTTTAACTCCATACATATTCAGAACCTGAATATTCTGCAAAGCTTGCATTTGGAAATAAAATTCGTTGCCAGCTCTTTTTGCCGGATCGCCTGTACAGGTTTCTTCGGTTCCCAGAATGGCATATTTAAGACCCACATGGTGAAGAATTTTAACTACAGCCTTGGTAACCTTTTTTGCCCGGTCATCAAAACTTCCTGCGCAACCCACCCAAAACAAAATATCTGCAGATTCACCAGCTGCAAATAGCTCAGCCATGGTTGGTACTTTAATGGGAGTAGTATTCATGCCTATATTTTTTATTCTTCAAAAACCTCAATAGAAACATCCTTTTTCACTAAATCGGTAAATTTACCTTCATATCGGGTAGCTCTTACCATATGGTTATCTATCCAATGATAATTTCCACCTCTGGGTTTACCCATTAATAATCCATGGTATAAAAAACCCTGTGCCTGCAAATATTGTTCTGTTATTAAACGGTGTTCTTCGGTACGCGAAGTAAAAAAGGTAATAATATGTCCTTCATTAAACCATTTATTTACGATTTCTATCGCTTCAGGAAATACCTGAGCAGTTTCCATTCTTTCAGGTTCCTCATTGGGTATATCTTCACAAACGGTACCATCAATATCAATCAAAAAATTCTTTATTTCCGGTGGTAAAATGGGACTAATTTTTTTCCCATTTTCTTCCAAATCCATCAATTGCTCCTCGTGATTCATTCTCCAATAATTTATGCGTTAATTTCGTCTGTCCAATTTGATCTATCCAATGGAGAGAACTGCCAAGGGGCACCATTATTTTGAATATTATTAAGCATGGTGCTTATAGAGGATGGAGCTTTTGATTGCTCCATAATAAGATCTCTCCTCAATTCTATAATTATTTCCAGTGGGTTGATATTAACCGGACAGGCTTGTGTACATGCATTACATGAAGTACATGCCCATAATTCTTCTTCTGAAATATAATCACCTAACAATGATTTTCCATCCTGATGATCCTTTCCATGTTTATCAATATTTTTTCCTACCTCCTCCAATCGATCTCTGGTATCCATCATAATTTTACGAGGCGAAAGTTTTTTTCCGGTAATATTGGCCGGACATTCGGATGTACATCTTCCACATTCTGTGCATGAATAAGCATCCATTAAGTTTTTCCAGGTAAGATCCTGAACATCTTTTGCACCAAATTTTACCGGTGGTGCATTAGGATCGGGAGCAGGAACTGCAAATGGATCTGCATTGGGATCCAACATTAATTTTACCTCGGTGGTAACTGAAGCCAAATTGGATAATTGTCCTTTCGGATGTAGATTCGAAAAATACGTATTGGGGAATGCTAAAAAAATATGAAAATGTTTAGAGAAAGGTAGATAAACCATAAATCCAAGAATTCCCAAAATATGCCCCCACCAACCAATGCGTTCCATAATTAATAAAGTATCTGCGGGAATTCCGACCCATAAATTGGCAATCGCACCTGAAATGATAAATGGATCGGTATGATGAAAAACATTCAATCGTTGTAAAGCCACATCAGAACTGTTCATTAACATGATACAACTTACCAGAATAATTTCGCCTGTTAAAATCAGGTTCGCATCTTTAGATGGCCAACCTTTCATTTCTGGTTTCTGAAAACGAGCCAATTTGATAATATTTCTTCTGGATAGAAAAATGATGGTGGCAACAAAGGCCAATACAGATAATATTTCGATGAAGTTAATGATGAAAGTATAAATACTGCCGAAAAAACTTCCTTCAGCCAAATGCCATAAAAAACGGTGTTGACCTGCACTTCCATCAATTATAATTTCGATTAATTCAATTTGGGTAACAACAAATGCAGCATAGATAAAAAAGTGCATAATAAAAGGTACGGGTCTGGCAGCCATTTTAGATTGGCCAAATGCTACCATCATCATTGTTTTAAATCGTTCACCCTTGTTATCTGAAAGATCAATATTTCTTCCCAGCAGGATATTTCTTCTAATCTTCATTATCTTAAATCCAAAAAAGATGAATGCAGATAAAAAGATGACTATAAATACAATTGAACTTATCATGATGATATGCAATTACAGGTCAAAGTTAAGAAAAGGCATTAAATATGGTGCAGGATCATATTAATCCTTTACCTTCTTCACCTTTTTAGTTTTTGTGGAAGTTTTCTTATTGATATGAATCAGAGAGAAGTGTAGGTATCTCTCAGGATTTTGACCGATATCATCTACCAGGAAGTTAAGGTTTTTGGCAGCCGAGTCAATTTGAAGATATAATTTATCATCATTAATTAATGCGCCTAAGGTACCCTCCCCATTATCAATTTTGGTTACAATATTATCCACTTTCTCCAAGATATCCGTTGCATTGGCAATGGCTTTCTTGAAATTCGACTTGGCCAATGAATCCGTAATCTCATCCACATTATCTAAGATAGAACTAATCTTATCATTGTTATTCTTCAAATTCGCAGAAATGGATTCAACGTTGGAGAAGATCCTGGAAAGTTTATTTTTCTCAGATGAAATTAATGTATCTACCTTATAGGTAATTCTCTCCAGGTTATTGATAATCGCAGGAATTCTGCCTAAACCTTCTGCTAGTTTTTTAGCAGTTTGATCATTTAAGATGGTTTGAATTGGAATAAGAATCGAATCAATATTACTTAATAAATTCTCTACCTTAATTTTAAGAGGAGCCACCATAGCGTTTACCTGACCCTGTAAGTCCATTTCATATTGAGTAAACAAAGTATCTCCGGGTTTGGCCATAACACTAGAATCCCCCACCATAATCTCTATGATCTTACCACCTAAAAGGCTGGGAGAGGTTAATTTAGCTTCAGAATCACGAGGAAATTTAAATTTACTATCGGTAATTTTAAAAGTAACCAATACCAATCCAGGCTTATCGGGCATCAATTCTATATTGGATACGGTGCCTACCTGAAAACCATTCACCACCACAGGAGAACTAGCACTTAAACCTCCAACATTGGTATAAATGGCATAATAATTTTTACTCTTCACGAATATATTATTCCCCTTTAACCAATTATAGCCCCAGACTGCTATACCTAAAGTTAGGATAACAACAAACCCAATTTTTACTTCACGTGAGATCTTCAAAATAATCCAGGTTATTGATTTCTAATGTCAAATAAATGAAAAACCTTTCAAATTTAAGTAATTATATGAACTTTTTACATAACTATTTATTAGTTAGTTTTTCAGTTCCCTTAAAGGATACTATAAACGCGTCTTTATAACCCAAGTTAACCAGGTCCGATTTAATAGATTTGGCAGAGGTTAAACTATTGGTTTCGCCCGACATGTACTTATACCAGCCGTTTTCCAATACAAAACTTACCTTTTTTATCGACTTAAAAGTTTTGGAACTTAAATCCAATTCTGATTTGCTTGACAGAAACTGAACTTTGTAAAGGACCTCATCTTTGTTAACGGTCTCCGAATCTTCTTTATTTTCTTCCTGTTGGGTATTGTTGGTGTTATTAGAATTGTTGGTTACCTTGGTATCATCTTCTTTAAAATCACCCCCACTGCTGGGATAATAGGTTTTGGACATTCCCCCATATTTATCACCCTCTGTTTCCTTTTTATAATTGGCAAAAGCCTGAAAAATACTTTCAGCCATCTTGGTTTCGCCGGATTCACTGGCTAAAAACTTCTCCTCCTCCTTGTTGGTTGCAAAACCTGTTTCAATAAGAACGGCGGGCATAGCAGTATAAACTAATACCAAAAATCCTGCTTGCCGAACCCCTCTATCATGTCTTTTAGCATGGTGTTTCACCTCATCCTGAACCTTAGAAGCAAAAAGAATACTTTGATTCATATAGGCACTTTGGTACAATGAAAACAAAATGGAACCTTCCGGCGAATTGGCATCAAACCCCTCATATTGCTTTTCATAGTCATCTTCATATTCAATAACGGCATTTTCTCTTTTAGCAACGGCCAAGTTGGTTTCCGTCTTATGTAAACCCATCACCCAGGTTTCTGTACCATAGGCCTTCCCGTCCCCTCCGGCATTCACATGAATACAGATAAAAAGGTCGGCTTTATTGTCATTGGCTATCTTGGCCCGATTATGTAATTCCACAAAAACATCGGTTTTACGGGTGTAAACGACCTTAACGTCACTATAATGTTTCTCTATAAGCGCCCCCAGCTTTAAGCTAATGGCCAAACAAATATCCTTCTCATGCGCAAAATCGCCATGACATCCAGGGTCCTTGCCCCCATGTCCGGGGTCTATAACTACCGTCTTTACCTGAGTTCCCGGAGATTTACGGATCAATACTATTTGATTATTAACTGCGTTATCCTTTCCTGCATAAGAACTAAAGAAGCCCACAAATATGAAGCTAAGGACCAAGACTACTGCACCTAAACCAACCTTTCGTTTATTTTTTCTCCAACTCATAGTTGCAAATTTTACCTAGTTTTGTGAGTTATATATCAATTAACGTGCAAATTTAAAACCGCAAGGTGCAACTCAAGTATTGCTTCATACTAATTTTATCCACAGGCTTAATAACAACTGCCTGTAAAACGAGCCGTGAAGCCAATAATAAGAAGTTTAATAATTCCAAAGACTCATCTAATACCAAAACGCAGCAAGACCTAGATTCCAATCAAGCTCAAATCCCAGACTCCCTTATTTTAAGAGATACATCCGCATTTGCCCTCAATGGCGATTCTAATAAAGTAATAAAAAAGAAAAGCCCTTTGGAATCCAGGGTAGATTATAATGCGCAAGATTCTATTGTATTAGATGCAACCGGGAAAATTTTATTTCTATACGATACCGCCCAGATTAATTATGAAGAAATAGAACTCAAAGCCAACTTTATTGAAATCAATATGGATAAGCAGGAACTTTGGGGAAAGGGTTCCGCCGATACCTTAGGTAAAATTACGGGAAAGCCTCATTTTAAACAAGGTGATCAATCCTTCGATGCCTTGGAGATCGGATATAATTTCGAGAACAAAAAAGGATTGATAAAAGAAGCATTCACCAGTCAGGGCGAAATTTATTTGCATGCTGAGGTGGCCAAAAAGGACAGCAATGATATGATCTATGTAAAGAATGCAAAATTCACCACTTGTACCGATGCTGATCATCCCCACTTTTATATCCAAACAACCCGAGGAAAGCTGGTAAAAGACAAGGTAGTTGTTACCGGACCTGCTATTTTTAAAATTGCAGATATCCCCACGCCTATTATGGTGCCGTTTGCATATTTCCCCAATGATAAAGGAAGAGCCTCCGGCATTATCATGCCCGAATACGGTGAAATTTCTCCATACGGTTTTTTTATCAAAGGATTTGGGTATTATTTTGCCATTAACAACAAAATGGACTTAACCATTTCGGGTGATATTTATACCAGTTTAAGTTTTGGGGTTCGTGCTGGATTTAGGTACAATAAAAGATATAAATATAGTGGAACCCTAACGGCCGGATTTTCGCAATTCCAATTCGGGGATCCCGAAATAGGCTCCGAATTTAATCCACGCAGGGATTTTAATTTTACCTGGAAGCATACCCATGATCCTAAAGCGAATCCTACCATTGCTTTTCAGGCAGAAGTAAAAGTGGCATCGGGCGGATATCAACAACTCAATGCAAGTAATGTAAGCGGTATTGTGCAAAATCAATTTGCCTCCAATATATCCTTCACTAAAACATTCAGAGGGACTCCAATAACCCTTTCGGTCTCTGCTAGACATAGTCAAAATACAGCCGCCAAAACCATTACCATTACCTTACCGGATATCGTTTTTAACGTAATGCGGTTTAACCCATTCAAAAGAAAAAAACAAGTGGGAGCTTTGCGATGGTATGAGAATATTGGTCTTTCTTATACCATGAACATCAGTAATAATATCAGTACAATCGATACCCTATTGGTGCAAGATCCGGTGAGAGAATTATTAAGAATGAATAATGGGATCAAACAAACCATTAGCATGAATACCAATTTAAAACTTTTCAAATTTTTTAATTTAACACCTTCCATTAATTATACGGAGAAATGGCATTTTGCCAACCTCAATAAATATTTCGATGCCAGCACCATGTCGATTCAAGAAGATACGGTAAGAGGATTTTTCTCCACCCGAGAATTTAATGCCAATGCAACCCTTACCACCATTATTTATGGCATGTACACCTTTAAAAAGGGAAAGGTAAAAGCCATCCGGCATGTAATGACACCTACCATTAATGCTAATTTCCGACCAGATCTGGGTGATCAAATCAGCGGATATTTTGGACCGGGTGGTCAACTCATAACCTATTCCCCCAATCAAATTGGAATTTTTGGGGCCTCCCCCTCAGGGATGAGTGGTACCGTTGGATTCAATATCAACAACAATATTGAGATGAAGGTGGAAAATAAAAAAGATACGATTACCGGTACCAAAAAAGTTCCTATTCTAGAAGTTTTAAATATTGCTATGCAATATGATTTTGCACGGGATAGTTTAAACCTTTCGAATTTAGCAGTAAGTGGTAGAACCACCTTATTTAATTTAATCGGGGTAAATTTCGCTTTGCAATTTGATCCTTATGCGTATAGAATTTATGCCGATGGAATTGCCAGAAAAGTAAATACACTTTCTTGGCAGGAGGGTCAGGGCCCGATGCGTTTAACCAATGCATCGCTCAATTTAACTTTCAATTTAAAAGGTCAAACCAAACGATCACCCAGCGTTACCAATAACATGAGTGATGAAGAAAGACAGCTTGCCAATAACCCTGGTATGTACGATTATGTTGACTTTAATGTACCTTATACTTTTGCAGTAGGATATAACATTGCTTACACCAAGCTATTGGATAAAGAAATTATTACCCATGCTATTAACTTCTCAGGAGACTTTAACATCACCAAAAAATGGAAGATTGGTTTCATCATGAATTATGATATTCAAAATAATCAAATAGCCACTTCTCAAATTTCACTGTATCGGGATTTGCATTGCTGGGATATGTCGTTCCAGGTTATACCATTTGGAATACGCCAGAGTTATATGTTTACCATCAAGGTAAAATCAGCCTTGTTGCAGATGTTAAAGTTACAACGTCAAAGTGGGAATTCAGGAATATTCTAATTACCCGGGCCGCAATTACAGCCATCAGTAAAAAATATTTCTACTCCAGGGAACATGGTTTTGATATAACCAATTTCTCCCTTATCAATATCAGTATTTCTAATATCCAGATATTTTAAATTAGTGCAAGATCTAAATTCTTCGGGTAATCTCCAGAGAGGATTTCCATTAAAGTCAACAATTTCCAATTTACCCAATTGTCCAATCTCCTTAGAGATGGTATATAAAAGATTGTTTCGCATTTTTAATATTCTCAACCGTTTTAAATTCCCAATCTCTTTAGGTAATTCATCAATTTTATTTTTGGTGAGATAAATTTCTTCTAATCGGGTTAACAAACCCAATTGAGATGGTAAAACTGTAATTTTATTATTACTTAAATCCAGGGTTTTTAAATTCGGAAACTCAAAAACTTCTTTGGGGATTTTTTTTAATTTCTGATTACTTAAGTTTAAATGTTTCACCTGGCCCTTATACTCAAGCGCTGCTTTTAAATCAGTAAAAATAGATTCTTCACTTTCAGTAACCTGTCCAATAATAGCAACCGGATTTGATATCAACCAACCCATTATAAAAAGACAAATAAATAATCTATTTTTTTTCATATTGTTGCAAGTTCACTCATAGCCGACCTGGCATCCAAATCAAGTTGGCTTTTAAGAGCCTCAATACTTTCAAATTTCTGTTCATCTCTAATTCTGCTTATTACCTGCACGGTTATCAACTCACCGTACAAATTCTGGTCCAATTCAAAAATATGAGCTTCAATCTTATGCTTTTTGCCATCCACGGTTGGTCTAAAGCCTATATTTAACATCCCTTGATGCAATTTATTGTTTACCATTACATTTATTGCATAAACCCCATCGGTCGGAATGAGTTTATGAATGTCCTCAACCAATATATTGGCCGTTGGATAACCAATTGTTCTGCCTCTTTTATCACCTTCCACCACCTTGCCCGAAAAAGAATAAGCATATTCTAAGAAACTATTGGCCGTTTTAATATCACCAACCTGCAATGCATGCCTAATTTTGGTGCTACTTACCTTAATATCATCAATATCCTGAGCCGGAATTTCCTCTAAACAAAAATCTAGTTCCTCCGAAAATTCTTTCAATTGCTCAATATTACCTTCCCTGTTTCTTCCAAAATGATGATCATAACCAATCACCAAAGTATGCATCGATAAATGATGATGTAACATGGAAATCCAATCCTTCGAACTCAATCTTGAAAATTCTTTGGTAAAAGGTACAATAATCAGGTGATCAATTCCGGCAGCTCTTAGTTGTTCCTGCTTTTCTTCCATGGTAGATAATAAAACCAAACCACTATCATCAGGAAAAAGAACCAATCGAGGATGAGGTTCGAAAGTAATCAAAACCGTTTCACCCTCATTTTCAGCGGCCAATAGTTTCAATCTATCAATAATTCTTTTATGACCCAGGTGAACTCCATCAAAAGTACCAGTGGTAATTATAGGATTGGGTATAGAAAATTGATTATGTAAACCTTGATGAATCTTCATTAACAGCAAAGTTAAGCCATTTTTTTATTTATTCTAGCAGCTGCCCTTTCAGGCAGGCCGTGGCTATATCCACAGGGCGCCAGGCTTTTAGCAGTAGTCTTCAATCCCTCCTGATCCGTCGGGATTTCGAGCTACTTGCTCCAATCCTTGCCGCAAAAAATATTTATCCTCTTTCATCATATCCCATTTATTCAATAAAAAAGCCTGCTATCAAGCAGGCTTTAAAATATTTCAAACAGTAAAACGGTATTCTTACAACGTACAATTCAATTAAACGTTTGTATTAGTTAATCTCTACCACCAACCAATCTTAATACAAAATACAACAACATGGTAACGGCACTTAGGGCTGCTACAATATAAGTAGTAGCGGCTAACCGAAGAGCATGTTTTGCTTTGGTATGTTCTTCTCCTGAGGTAAGTCCGGTATTTTCCAGCCAAACCAATCCACGTTTACTGGCATCAAACTCTACCGGAAGGGTAATCAAACTAAAAATAGTGATGGCCGCCTGGGCAGCAATAATAATATAGAGCATTATACTGCCGTTAAACATATGCATAAACATTCCACCAAAAATAGCGAACATCATCACAAACCCCATAATCCTATTCGCAACAATGGTAACCGGAACCAATTTGCTCCTCATTTGAAGAAATGGATATTTCACGGCATGTTGCACGGCATGACCTGTTTCATGGGCTGCAATGGCTGCGGCAGCAATACTATTGCTAGCAAAAACACCCTCACTTAAGTTAATCGTTTTATTAAGTGGGTTGTAGTGATCGGTTAGCATACCAGATACCGAGGTAACCGTTACATCATATATTCCATTATCTCTTAGCATCTTTAAAGCCACTTGTTCACCGGTAAGACCCGAGCGTAAAGGCAATTCACTATACTTCCTAAAAGCACTTTTTAGTTGCCATCCCACCAATAAACTAATGAGCATAAAAACAACAACAATAATCATCAACATATTTTCAAGTTTTATAATTGAACTAAACATAACAAATTAATAACCGCAATTCAACAGAATTAAAACAATTCGATCAACCAATCCCTTATGCCCCGCCAGAGCCCCGTATTTGTTGGGATTAAGATAAAATTCTAAAAAATCATAAAAAAAGGAGGGCCCAAATACTGGCAACTCACCCCTGCCATTTTGTCAATAATTCGGCTAAAATTACAAGCGAATATGCCAATTACCCTACAATTTTTATTAGGTTTGTTGTATGCATACAAGACCATATATCCTTATTTGTAACGATGATGGAGTATTTGCTCCAGGTATACAAAACCTTATCAGCATCATGGAAGATATAGGAGATGTAATAGTGGTGGCACCGGATAGTCCTCAATCGGGTATGGGGCATGCAATCACCATCAATTCAACCATAAGGTTTAATAGCATCTATCACTCACCAACCAAAGAAATCTATAGTTGCAGCGGAACCCCGGTAGATTGTATTAAAATGGCCATGAACAAATTAGCAAAACGAACCCCGGATCTGGTGGTTTCAGGAATTAATCATGGATCAAACTCATCCATTAACGTTATCTATAGTGGGACCATGAGTGCCGCTATGGAAGGCTGTATCGAAGGAGTTCCCTCCATTGGTTTTTCCTTATGTAATCATTCATACGAAGCGGATTTTGAACCGAGTAAGCTGTATGTAAAAAAGATTACAGAAATGGTATTAAAAAATGGATTACCAAAAGATATTTGTCTCAATGTAAATATTCCGGCTGTTTCATCAGATAAAATAAAAGGAGTAAAAATATGCCGTCAAGCTCGAGCCTTTTGGGATGAAGAATTGGATGAAAGATTAGACCCAAGAGGAGGAAAATACTATTGGCTTACAGGTATTTTCAAAAATCAAGACGAAGGCGCGGATACCGATGAATGGGCATTATACAACGATTTTATTTCAATCGTTCCCATTAAAGTAGACTTTACGGCTTACCAGGCATTGGAAAATCTAAAAACATGGGACTTCACCATCAATGATTAAATTAAAAA
>JBEIQI010000213.1:0-5580 GCA_040376605.1 Flavobacteriales bacterium
CCATTAGGTACGATCTTTACCTTAACGGATGGGAATGGCGGATCTGGAGATAACTATACCAATACATGTTTTGATATGAGTGCTGCGACTAATATAACAACAGGCGCCCCTCCATTTACAGGAAGCTTTATACCAGAAGGAGCTGGAGGCTTTGATAGCTTTAATGGAGAGGATCCAAATGGCTATTGGAAAATATCGATTTTCGATGCCTTCTTTGGAGATCAAGGAACCCTAACAAATTTTGATATCAACTTTAACTTCCAATATCCAACCTTGTTAGAGGAAGCCCAGGTTGAATGTTCTATAGCTGCCCCAACAGCGTTAGACAATTGTGATGGAGCTTTAACAGCAACTACTTCGGATCCAACCAGCTATACGGCTGATGGAACCTATACTGTAAACTGGACCTATACAGATGCAGCAGGTAATACAGCCACCCAATCACAAACCGTGATTGTAGATGATGTAACTGCTCCAGTTCCAAATGCAGCCTCTCTACCAATTGTATCTAACCCATGTACAGCTACCGTAAGTGGAGTACCAACTGCTACCGACAACTGTATGGGATCCATAACCGGAACCACTACAGATGCGTTAACTTATAACGTAGCAGGAACCTATACAGTAGAATGGACCTATGATGATGGAAGAGGAAACGTTACCACTCAAACCCAAACGGTGATTGTAACGGATAATGCACCTCCAGTTCCTAACGTAGCTATTTTACCAAACGTAACGGGTAATTGTGTAGTAACAATCGATAGCCCACCAACGGCCACTGATGGATGTACAGGAACAATTGTAGGAACTACAACTGATCCGGTTTCTTATAACCTAATCGGTACCTTCTTCGTTATCTGGACTTTTGATGACGGAAATGGAAATATCTGGACTCAAAATCAAACAGTGGTAGTTAGTCCATGTTTAGGATTAGAAGATGAAGCAGGTAACTGGAATGCTATGGTATATCCAAATCCAGGTTCAGGAATCTTTACCTTAACCTTGTCACAAATACCAACATCTAATACTGAAATCCGTTTGGTAGATGCATTAGGTCAGGTATTATATGCAGGCATGTTAACCGAGCAAAGCAAACAATTTGACTTTAGTAATTTAGCTTCAGCTACTTACTACTTATTGATTAACAACAATGAAGGTCAAATAAGCAAGCCAGTAATCATCAGACATAACGATTAATCATCGTTTGAATAATTATACAAAGGAATAGGGGGCTTCGGCCCCCTTTTTTTGTGAGTATAGGATTTTATAATACAAAATATTGCCCGCATAAACTTTTAGATGTTAATCCAATGTGATATAAACGTTGTTTTTTTGGGTAGTGTACCATTATTCGATTAATTTAGCAGGGAAATTTTTAATTTAAATAAAATGAAAAAATTCTATCTATTAATTTTATCCGGGTTGTTTGTAGGAGCTGCAATGGGTCAGGCTTCTAACTCTAGTTCAACAAATGCTAGCACAACCAATGTTAAAAGAGAAACGAAAGTTTCAGCATCCAGAATCTCAACGAACGAAATTGACTCGGATGACAATCGTACTAAAGTTGACCTTCCTGGATTTCCCGCTTATTTAAATACAGGGAACAAGGATTTGGATGACGCTAATTATGATGCAGCAAAGCAAAATTGGATCAATGATAATAGACCGATGTTTGATGACTACCAGAATGAGGTAACAAGAAAGTATATGACTATGCCGGGTTTTCCCAAGTATGTAAATACCGGAAACTCTGTGAATGATATCGCTGCATATGAATTAGCAAAGCAAGATTGGTTTATAGAATATAAAGCAAGCTTAAAGCAAACAAATTCCAACAAAAAATAAAATATAGCTCATGAGAAAATATTTAAACTTAATTGCTTTAACGGGTTTTCTGGTTGTTGCCGGATTAACTTCAAGTTTATACGCACAATGCACGGTAGGTACCCAGGGTCAATACCCATTTGCTACTATAGTTCCTGCTTGTATTGGAACCCCTGAGCTTATTGTAAATTGTGCATTTACAGATGAGTATTCTCGAATCACTTTAACAGCAGGTGTGTCTTATACTTTTACCTCTGATATACCAACCGACTTTTTTACAATTACCGATGTTGCAACTAATACCCCTCAAATTTCAGGGGTTGGTCCATTGGTTTTTGTTTGTGGGGTTACAGGAGACTACTTCCTTTACAGAAATGTATCCGCCGCATGTGATGCAGATGTCTTTGTATGCAGAGACATTTCAGTTCAATGTGGTACGCCACCACCGCCAATTGTTAATGATGCCTGTGCAACTGCCATTCCGGTTAATTGCGGTGATGTTATTTCCGGATCGACGGTTACGGCTACTCCCGATCCAACCGCCCCATTTTGTGGGTCAAATACCTCTAATGGAGTTTGGTATAGTTTCGTGGGAAATGGTTTAACATGGACAGTAAGTTTATGTGGAAGTGCCTATGATACTAGACTTGGGATTTATACAGGTGCAGATTGCAGCACACTTACCTGCTTAAGCAGTAATGATGACTTTTGTGGTGCTGGATCTCAATTAGTTGTGCCTACCACACCTGGAACGAATTATTTTGTATTGGTAAATGGATTTGGAACGGCAAATGGTAATTATACTTTAACAGTAACAACTCCTCCAATTGCCAATGACGTTTGTTTAAATGCCGCAGCTGTGACCCCTGGCACTGCATCAGGCAGCACACAATGTGCAGGTGTTGATGCTGTTCCGGCTGCCGGTTCGGCAACTGCCCCTACCGCTGGTGGTGTATGGTATACTTATACGACGGCTTGTTCGGGTAATATTACTGCCAGCCTTTGTACTGGAACTTCTTTTAATTCTCAAATTAGCGTGTTCTCAGGAACCTGCGGTGCTTTGGTTGCGGTTGATGGGAATGATGATTTTTGTAGTACACAATCACAAGTTACATTTGCTGGTACAGGTGGTACTACCTATTATATTTTAGTGCATGGAAATGGCACAGCAGAGGGCACTTTTGATCTAACATTATCTCAGGTAGATGCTACGGCACCAGTTCCTAATGTTTTATCCTTGCCACCTATCAATAGTACATGTGGAGTAACCTTAACTCCACCGACAGCAACTGATAACTGTGCTGGTGCTCTTACAGGATCAACGGCAATACTTGATTTTGCTCTGAATGGTACCTATAACGTTACCTGGACCTATGATGATTTAAATGGAAATACTACCACACAAACGCAATCGGTTACGGTTAATGATATTGTTGCACCAACGATTACTTGTGCTCCGAATGTAACGGTTTCAAATGATGTTGATTTTTGTGGTGCCGAGGTTGATTATACTGTTACCGGATTGGATGATTGTTCTGTAGCATACACAGGTACGGATAATTATTATATTAGATCCAATACTACAGGAGAGCCATGGGGTTCCAGCAATAATGTTACCGCCATGAATGCTGTATTTGGAGCAGGAAACTGGAATTCTCAGTTTTTTGAGACCTGCACTCCAGCCACAGTATTTAGCTCTGCTACTAAATTTGTATTCTTAGAAGGAAGTGATGACCACGCTAATGAGTTAAGCTCATTTTTAGCAACCAATATGTCCCTTATTGAAACTTATGTGAACAACGGCGGAACCATTTTTATTAATGCAGCTCCAAACGAAGGAGCAAATATTAATGTTGGTTTCGGTGGCACTTCTATTGATTATAATTATCCGGTAACAGCATGTGCCTCTGTAACGGCAGTTAATGTGGCTGACCCTGTATTTAATGGCCCATTTTTACCTTGTGGAACGGCATTTACTGGAGGTGATTTTGCACATTCAAGCATTTCGGGTTCTGGTTTAACGAACATTATTCAAGGTTGCGGACAATTTCAGGTTGCCAGTAAAACTTGGGGATCAGGTCTTGCGACTTTTGGTGGTATGACAGTGCCACAGTTCCATTCACCATTGCCGAATGCTCAAAATTTGCGTCAAAATATTATCAGCATGGTTGCTACTACTGTAACAAGCGGAGGAATGCCAGTAATTACTCAAACTGCCGGATTGCCTGCTGGTTCTTATTTCCCAACCGGAACTACAACCAATGTATTTATGGCAACAGATATAAATGGTAACAGCTCTACTTGTAGTTTTACGGTAACTGTAAACGATGATCAGGCACCTACACCAGATGCAGATTCATCTGCGGCCTTTAGCTTTGGTTCAGGTCCAATTGCAGTGTTATGTCCTGATGCTACTACCACTTTAGATTCTATTTTAGTTAGTGGAGCTCCCCTCTCTTTAAATAGTGGAGATTTAAGTTCCGTATGTATCAATATTCCACATACTTGGGTGAGTGATCTAACCATCAATTTAATTTCTCCATTAGGTACGATCTTTACCTTAACGGATGGGAATGGCGGATCTGGAGATAACTATACCAATACATGTTTTGATATGAGTGCTGCGACTAATATAACAGCAGGCGCCCCACCATTTACAGGAAGTTTTATACCACAAGGAGCCGGAGGTTTTGATAGCTTTAATGGAGAGGATCCAAATGGTTATTGGAAAATATCGATTTTCGATGCTTTCTTTGGTGATCAAGGAACCCTAACAAATTTTGATATCAACTTTAACTTCCAGTATCCAACCTTGTTAGAAGAAGCCCATGTAGAATGTTCTATAACAGGCCCAACGGCAGTAGACAATTGTGATGGAGCATTAACAGCTACTACTTCAGATCCAACGAGCTTTACAGTTGATGGAACCTATAGTGTAAACTGGACCTATACAGATGCAGCAGGTAATACAGCTACCCAATCACAAACCGTGATTGTAGATGATGTAACCGCTCCAGTTCCGGATGCAGCTTCCTTACCAATTGTATCTAACCCATGTACAGCCACAGTAAGTGGAGTACCAACGGCCACCGACAACTGTATGGGATCCATAACAGGAACAACTACAGATGCCTTAACTTATAACGTAGCAGGAACCTATACAGTAGAATGGACCTATGATGATGGAAGAGGAAACATTACCACCCAAACACAAACGGTGATTGTAACGGATAATGCACCTCCAGTTCCTAACGTAGCAATTTTACCAAACGTAACGGGTAACTGTGTAGTAACAATCGATAGCCCACCAACAGCCACTGATGGATGTTCAGGAACTATTGTAGGAACTACAACTGATCCGGTTTCATATAACCTAATTGGTACCTTCTTCGTTATCTGGACATTTGATGATGGAAATGGAAATACCTGGACTCAAAATCAAATCGTTGTGGTTGATCCATGTTTAGGATTAGAAGATGAGGCAGGAAATTGGAATGCTATGGTATATCCAAATCCAGGTTCAGGTATCTTTACCTTAACTTTGTCCCAAATACCAACATCTAATACAGAAATCCGTTTGGTAGATGCATTAGGTCAGGTATTATATGCAGGCACGTTAACTGAGCAAAGCAAACAATTTGACTTTAGTAATTTAGCTTCAGCTACTTACTACTTATTGATTAATAACAATGAAGGTCAAATAAGCAAGCCAGTAATCATCAGACATAACGATTAATCATCGTTTGAATAATTATA
>JBEIQI010000339.1:0-2571 GCA_040376605.1 Flavobacteriales bacterium
CTATTGGTTTAATGATGATGGGCTTTGATGACCATACCCGAGAAGTTGTATTAGAAGAACCTAAGATGAAACAACATAGCAAAAAAACCAAAGGTAGTTTTTGGGATAAACTCATCAACAAAGGACGTAACTTCTTTGAACATGACGAAACCAAACTTTAATTTAAAAAACGAAACAAACATTTACTAATTATAAAACCAATTAAATTACTATTATGGAAAACCAAAATAACGAACTGATAAAATTCGAACTTCCGAAAGATCAGTCATCCATTATTAAAGTAATCGGAGTAGGTGGTGGCGGTAGCAATGCCGTTAACCATATGTATAACATGGGTATTAAAGGGGTAGATTTTATTATTTGTAATACAGATAATCAATCTCTTGAATTAAGCCCAGTTCCTAATAAAATTCAATTAGGTAAAAGTTTAACTGAAGGACGTGGAGCAGGTGCTAAACCAGAAATTGGTTTAAAATCAGCCTTAGAAAGTATTGAAGAAGTAAGAGAATTACTTTCTACCAATACCAAAATGGTATTTATTACAGCCGGTATGGGTGGGGGAACTGGAACAGGTGCTGCTCCTGTCATTGCTAAATTGGCAAAGGACATGGGAATCCTAACGGTGGGTATTTGTACCGTACCATTTGGTTTCGAAGGTCGCAGAAGAAGAGAGCAAGCCGAAAATGGAATCAACGAATTAAAAAAACATGTAGATACCTTATTAATTATATCGAACGATAAGCTACGTGAAATATATAGCAATATGTCGTTAACCAATGCATTTGGTAAAGCCGACGATGTATTAACCACTGCAGCCAAAGGAATTTCGGAAATTATTACGGTTACAGGTTACATCAATGTGGATTTTGAAGACGTAAAAACGGTAATGACAAATGGTGGTGCTGCCATCATGGGATCTGCACACGCTGAGGGTGAAAACAGAGCATTAAAAGCGATTGAAGGAGCCCTAAATTCTCCATTATTAAATGATAGTGACATTCGTGGAGCTAAACATATCCTACTTTATATGACCTATGGTGAAGAGGAAATTACCATGGATGAAGTAGGTGAAATTACTGACTATATAGGTGAAATTACTGGTCAAAACGAACACGTAATATTCGGAACAGGAAAAGATAGTTCATTAGGAAACAGAATTGGAGTTACCCTTATTTCAACTGGATTCAAATCTATTGCAGATGATAATTTCCAAATCAACCATGAACAAAATACGTCGGTAGTATTAGATGTTGCGAACAAAAATATGGATGAAATAGTGGAAGCTATTAACCACGAAAAATTCAATATTGTTAGCGAAACTGAAGAAAACGACTTTTTTGTAAGTCCAGATGCTATCAGCTTTGGTGGAGAAAGAGACAACAATGATATTGAATTTAAAATCGATAGTTTCTCTACTCCCGAAGTAAGTTCAAACCACACTGAAGAAAAAATAGAAAGAATAAATCTATTTGAAGATTCTAAGGTAGAAGAAAGCTCAGATAATTTTGATTTATTTAATGACATGGATTTGGCTAAAGAAAGTCCACAACCATTAGATAACGTAAATGAAGAAAAGGGAGTTCTTTTTAAACAGAACGACCGTATCAAAAGGTTACAAGAAATTAGCCGTAAACTAAAAACTCCATCAGGATTAAAAGAAATGGAAAACAAACCAGCCTATGAAAGATATGGAGTGAAGTTAGAAGATGACAACTCTAAAGAAAGTATGGCCAGCAATTTATCCTTATCGGAAGATAAAGAAGAAGGCTATAAACTACGTGAAAACAATTCATTCCTTCACGATAGTGTAGATTAGGTATGAGTAATGAGTATGGAGAATAAATGATGATCTCATATCTCCTTGCTAAGATCTCTTATCTAAAATAAAAAGTAATTCTCCATAATCATAGTTATATTGGTGAATGTTTGTCGGAAACCCCGGGTGTAAAAGCCCGGGGTTTTATTGTTTATTGATCTTCAGTAAAATGTAACGATTCATATAACCCAAGCATTTCATGTGCTGTTGAGCACAATCGAATGGGACCATTCTCAACCCGAGAAACGATGTATTAGAAGAAAATTCTTTGAAACTTAACCTGCTTACTAGGGAAGCAGAATCGAACCACCAATTCATGAGTATTAGCTCCCGGTCCGTTTATTCTGGAGGTAGCCAAATCCATATTATAACCAATCATAAATATTCCCTTGGCTCCTTGTTTGAGTTGATGAGCATAACCAATATTAACCCCAACGGCATCTATAAAACGATAACTCGTTCCAAAAATAATTCCATGATCCTGATTGATAAAACAAAGGGCATTTACACCTGCATCAAAATAGACGGATGCAAAATCGGTTTGTACCACTGCATTAGGATTAAGCTTCCATTTACTATTAACACCCAAAGGAATAAATCCACCACCATTAACATACATATGAGGCTTTAGTTGATAATTGATACCCATGAGATCACCTCTATTAATATGCGTTGCCGAAACACCCACATAAAAATCATCAGAAGAATAATGAACCCCAACACCCATATCAAAAACATCCGTTCCAATTCGTTCC
>JBEIQI010000237.1:0-4947 GCA_040376605.1 Flavobacteriales bacterium
CATTAGACCTTATTAAAAAGCAAAACTGGTGGGGATACCACCAGTTTTGCTTTTAGATATTATCTTAATGTAAAGTTAATAGGGAAACGGAATTTTACAATTACCGGACGTCCACTTTGTTTACCAGGATTCCATCTTGGCATAATTCCTACCACACGGGCAGCCTCTTCATCACAACCTCCACCAATACCTCTTAATACTTCTACGTTGCTTACGTTGCCAAACTTGTCAACGATAAAGCCAATCCAAACTTTACCTTGGATACCTTGTTCTTTGGCCATAGAAGGATATTGCATATTCTTATCAAGGAAATCATTTAAAGCAGCCTCACCACCTGGGAATTCAGGCATTTGTTCTACCACCGTAAACACCTCATCAGTATTGGTATTACCAATAATCTCTTCAGTTCCTTCGCCATCAATAACACCTGGCATACCTTCCATACCTTGTTGAGTTACAGATCCTGGGTTAGAGGCAGTTAAGTCTTCTGCAGTAGTTACCTCGGTAACATCTTCAGTAGTTACAATAGGAACGGTAAACTTCACAGACTCCATTAAAGGTGCCTCAGGTTTTTTCATTTCCTTAATTTCTTCTTTTTCCTCTTCATCCAATGATTCTGGATTTTTCAAGGTTACTTCTACCAGTTTTTCTTGTTTAACTTCTGGTTTAGGTTGCATGGATTTGATCCATGAAGAAATCATTGGTCCAACAATTAATGCAATTACCAATAGAACTGAAAATGCAAAACCGATTAATCCATTTTTTGCATAAGATTTACGAATTTGGTATGCTCCGTAGTTTTGATTTCTATTGGTAAAAACCAAGTCATCGAAATGTCCGAAATTAGAAGAAGTTGCTTGTGCCATAATCAATTAGTTTAATAATAGTTTATACTTTTTTTGGCTCTATAAAGTTTCAATTATTTTCTTCTCTTCCTCACTGATATCAACTAATGCAAAGTTAACTACACTACAAATTTGCATTTCATCCAGAATGTTAACGATGTTCTCATAATTGGCTTCTTCTAAAGCTTTAATAATTACGAAAACCCCTCTGTTATCCTTCTGTTTTTTTGCCCAGTTGGTAGTATCCTTCAATTGTTCTGAAGTAAGCTTACCGTCCTTGGCTTGTTGTTCGAATCCGGCTACGATATCGTACAACTTTTTGTTTTTCTCAATTAAGGTTTTGCGGATACCATCCTTAGAATAATTTGATTTAATGATCTTTGACGGATCTAACGGATCAAATACTCCTTCGTAATAAAACAACTTATTGTCCTTGCCAATTAAAATTGTAGTGGTAATATCGTCCTCTACCTTGGTTTGATTGGCCGGGTTGTCGTTTGGTACCGGCATATTAATTTCCATCGCCTTTGGCTTATTAAAGGTGGTGGTTAACATAAAGAACGTTAGCAGTAAGAATGCCAAATCCACCATTGGTGTCATGTCTATTCTGGTCGACTGCTTCTTGGCGTGGGGTTTCTTCCCGCCTTTCTTGTGACCACTGTCACTCCCTGTGTCTAGTTCTGCCATGTGTTCTAATTTTTAACAAACTGCCAAATCCATGGCCAATCTGTGATTAAAAATGTAGTTCTTATATATTTACACGTGAATAATGAAAAGGTTCATTATTCTGTTTTCATATCGGTTATAAGGTTGAATTTGAATACTTTAACTTCTTCAAGGACCTTAATTACCCGTTTAATTGTTTTGTAGCTAGCTTCTCTATCACCTTTTACAGCAACCCGATAGCTTTTGTTAGGAGGAGTTCTTATGGCCATTCGGCTAAAATATAACCAGTCATATAACTCATTATTAAGTGAATCCATTGGAACCCCCTGCATAGGGAATTTTTTGCGTTCGGTACTTTCTAAATCTAACCACCCAGGTAGCTGGGCCATACTTACCCCAACTGCACTAATGTTTTGAAACTTTTGAACTTGTTCCTCATTAAATGGTACACCATATTTAGCGCTCATTTCCATTAATACATCCTTACGAGTTTGCTGGCCATCAAAGGAATAGAAAACATGGTTTTCTTTATCAACGGTTAATACCATCATATCTTTATCAGGAATAATTAATTCCGAAATAGAAGACGGTGTATCCGCTGAACCTACCTCATCAGGTCGAAACTGCGTGGTTAACATAAAGAATGTAACCAATAAAAAGCCCAGATCCACCATAGGTGTCATATCTATGGACGGACTGCTTTTTGGCATTTTAATTTTTGGCATCTTTCTGCTGGGGATTTATTATTTGGTCTTTGCAGCAAATGTCTGAATCAAGCTAAAGCCAGATTCGTCAATTTTATAAGTCAAAGAGTCAATTAATGAACTAAATAAGTTATACATGATAATGGCTACAACGGATCCACCAATTCCTAAGAATGTATTGATCAAGGCTTCAGAGATACCATTCGCAAGTGCAATCGCATCAGGATTACCTGCTTGAGCAAGAGCCGCGAAGGCTTTGATCATACCTAATACTGTTCCAATCAATCCAACAAGGGTAGCTACTGATGCTAAAGTGGAAATGATCACCATATTTTTAGACAACATAGGCAATTCCAAAGCAGTAGCTTCTTCAAACTCACGTTGAATAACCAATACCTTTTGGTCTTTTTCCATTTTCTCGTCCTTCATTAACTCATCGAACTTGCCTAAGCCAGCCTTCATTACATTAGCCAATGAACCTTTTTGCTTGTCGCAAGCAGCTATCGCCTCATTAATTTTATCATTTTTAATTAAATACTGAAGGTTTGAAACGAACTTTGTTAAGTTTCCTTTTCCCATAGCTCTAATAATTGTAAATAATCTTTCGATAGTTACTGTTACAATAATTAATACAATAGCCATCAAAATGGGTACAATAAAACCCCCTTTGTAAACGATACCATAAAAGTTCCCTTTTTTAGGATGGTTCTCAATATTATTCCCTTCAAAGTTGGCAGGGTTACCTAATACAAATTGATAAACCACTATACCTAATGCCACACAAATAATAATAATAAGTGGGGTAAATAATGATCTCAAAATTGAGCCTGATGAGCTTGTTCTTTGATTTTCCATACAATTGTTAAATAAGATTTTTAATGTTCGTTGTTTGTGATTATTTAATATATCGCCAAAAGTAAAAATATTTACATCATATAATGGGGGAAATCAATTTTTATTTCCCTCCTCCAGTAACATTTTTTTAATATTATCGGCGAGTTTATAAGATATGGCCCTAGCTATATCTCGCAGGCATTAAGCTAAGCTGCCTTTTTTTACCAATTTATCGGGTTATATGGGCTTATTTTTATCGGGGATTTATGTAGTAATTGGATTATGTTATTTTTACATTAAAATTATCGGGGAGTGGCAGTTAAGGAAACACAGCCTGGGGTTAAAAAGGCATTAATTACAGGTATTACAGGTCAGGATGGAGCCTATCTAGCTGATTTTCTGCTAGAAAAGGGTTATCAGGTGCATGGGATTAAGCGCAGGACCTCCCTGTTTAACACCCAACGTATTGATCATATTTACAATGATCCACATGATCCGGATAAACGATTGATTCTGCATTATGGAGACCTTACCGACGGACTTAACATTGCAAAGGTCATTTCTGAGGTAAGGCCAGATGAGATTTATAATCTGGGTGCCATGAGCCATGTGAAGGTGAGCTTTGATGAACCGGAATATACAGCCAATGTGGATGGGTTAGGGATTTTAAGAATATTGGAGGCGGTAAAATTATTGGGTTTAGGCTCAACCACCAGAATCTACCAGGCCTCAACCTCTGAAATGTTTGGATTGGCGCAGGAAGTTCCACAAACCGAAACCACCCCGTTTTATCCTCGATCTCCATATGGCATTGCTAAACTTTTTGCACACTGGACCATCGTTAATTATCGCGAAGCATACAACTTTTTTGCTGTAAGCGGAATTCTGTTCAATCATGAAAGCCCTATTAGAGGAGAAACATTTGTTACTAGAAAAATTACCAGAGCAGTTGCCGATATCGTGCACGGAAAACAATCTAAATTATATCTTGGAAATTTACATTCAATTAGAGATTGGGGACATGCAAAGGATTATGTGAAAGCCATGTGGTTAATGTTACAACATGACTCTCCTGAAGATTTTGTTATTGCAACCGGAAACTCTATTTCTGTTAAAGAATTTACCATTAAAGCTTTTCGGATGGTTGGCATTGAATTAAATTTCACAGGAGTTGGAAATGAGGAGAAGGGAATGATCAGTTCAATTAATTTTAGCTCTCCTTATCTTAAAGTGGGGGATGTGGTAGTAGAAGTAGATATCAATTATTATCGACCAACAGAGGTAGATACATTAATCGGAGATGCATCAAAAGCCAAAAGAATATTAGGCTGGCAACCCGAGTTTACCGTAGATGATCTTATTTCTGAAATGATCGTTTCAGAAATGAATAAGCATAAATAAATATATTGAAAAATTCAGATAAAATATTTATAGCCGGAATAAATGGAATGGTGGGTTCTGCAATAAAACGGAACTTAATAAATTTGGGTTTTTCTAATATTATTGGTTTGAGTTCAAATGAGCTTGACTTAAGAAATCAATCACAGGTAAATGCTTTTTTTGAAAGGGAGAAACCCGATTTCGTTTTTTTGGCGGCTGCTAAGGTGGGTGGTATTTTAGCCAATGATACTTACAAAGCAGATTTTTTATATGATAACCTCATGATTCAATCGAACGTGATTCATGCCTCTCATGTTTTTAAGGTTAAAAAATTATTGTTTTTGGGATCATCTTGTATTTATCCCAAATATGCGCCGCAACCTCTCAAAGAAACCTATCTTTTAACCGGCGAGTTGGAGCCAACCAATGAGCCATACGCAATTGCGAAAATTGCAGGAATAAAATTGTGTCAATCCTATCAATTTCAATATGGCTGCAATTTTATTTCAGCCATGCCA
>JBEIQI010000203.1:0-5743 GCA_040376605.1 Flavobacteriales bacterium
AATATTTTTTAAACAGGTTTTTTTCGGCCCGGGCTAATTGCTGATAATATTCATGTTCTATATTATGCGTTCTTACAATCACCTTTCGGTTCGCCCAATATATATCATTTAATAAATGGGTGCAATGGAGGCCTTCGATGAGGATAGGCCAGGGATATTTTTGTAATTGGAGGATAAGTTGTTCGGATTGTCTTGAAATAACTATATATGGGAGTTTATGAAACAGAAGTTTGCCAGAAATTTTACGAGGATAATAATATACCTTTTCACAAATTTCTTCTAATTCAGGGGCTGGCGGACGATGGTATTCGAAGCAATGTAGATGCACTCTAACGCCTATTTGATGCAAGGCCTTTATTTTATAATAAACGTCAATAACACCGCCATAATTGGCTGGATAGGGGATGTCAAATGATATTAAATGAAGTTTAAGGCTCATGGTAATCTTATATCAATGCTAATGATTTTTTTTGCTAAACCCAAATACTTTATACCAAAGAATCTTCTATTTTGAAGAAGTAATGATGAGCTTAAAATCAGTTCATATGGCCTTTGATACAACATTCAAATAACATTTGTGAAAAAATGAAATTATTGCTTTATTTGTATATGCGCTTCGATGCCTTAAAAGACTACGTATTTGAACAACTGGAAAATCGGTTGGATTCGACGTTATATTATCATGGGGCACATCATACCCATTATGTTTACAATGCTGCATTACACATTGCGGATCATGAAAGGATTATGGGGCAGGAGCATGCAATATTGATGACAGCCGTTTTATTGCATGATTTTGGATTTATCGAAACCTACAATGATCACGAAGAAAAGGGATGTTTAATGGCACGCAAAATATTGCCTGAATATTCCTATAATGAAGCACAAATTGAACTCATTTGTTCAATGATTATGCGGACAAAAATCCCTCAAATAGCTGTTACTAAACTGGAGGAAATTATTTGTGATGCAGATTTAGATTATTTAGGGACCGATTTGTTCTTACCCATTGGAAATCAACTTTTCAAGGAGTTCATGCATTATGGGGTTGTGAAGGATGAGATGGGGTGGAACCGACTTCAGTTAAAATTCCTCTCGACCCATCAATACTTTACCGATTATGCCAAAAAATTTCGGGAGAAAAAAAAACAAGAAAACATTCAACTCATTGCCGATATAGTTAGCAAATATGATATGAATCAACTATAAATTATAAGCCACAATAATTATGCTAAACAAAGAAAAAAAAGATCTTATTATTGCCCTTTGCGATTTTACTACTGAATCAGAAGTGGCATTAACTCATGCATCAAAAATTGCTGAACAAAGTCATGATGAAGTAAGGCTGCTTCATATCATTAATAATGAAACAAAGGCTAAGTTAAAAAAAGCTCAAGAGGCAGAAGACTCTGTTTATCAAAAACTGAAAGAGTGGGCTGAGAAAAATTATAACGATACGAAGGTATTTACCTCTTACCATGCCGAAGAAGGAAGTATTTTTACAACTGTTGGAGGATATGTTAAAGAAACGGAAGCTAGTTTAGTTGTATTCGGAACCCATGGAGTTAGGGGTATGCAGCATATTGTAGGCGCCAATTCGTTAAAAGTAATTTTATCTTGCGAGGCTCCTGTTATTGTGGTTCAAAAGAAAAAAGCTGATTATGCCGGTTATAAAAAAATCATGGTTCCAATTGATCATTCTAAATTTGGAAAAAATAAAATAGCTCATGCAGTAAGTATTGCAAAATATTTTAATGCTGAAGTGATTATTTTCGAAAGTTTAGAAAAGGATCCACACCTTACGAATCTTATAAAAAACAATGTAGCCTTTGCATCTAATATTCTAACACAGGAAAAAATTAGATTTACTCATCATGAAGAGGATTTAACCAAAGGTAATTTCTCCAAACAAATTATTAAACATTCCGCAGAAGTGGATGCTGATTTGATTGTTATTACCTCGCAGCATGACACGGATACTATAGGCGATTTCTTTTTTGGAAACCACGAGGTGGAAATCATCAATAATGATGCACAAATAGCTGTTATGTGTGTTAATCCAGTTCAGAATTCTAATGTTTCGGTAGTAGGTGTGAACTAAAAAAAATCTACTGTAATGATAAAGAGCCAGGAAACCCTAGCTCTTTTGTTTTTTATAAAGTTAAAAATGGTAATTGGAAACTTTATTGAAAAATCCGTTTGAGCTTATTAATCCATTTTTTAAATTTTGAAATCCTTACCTCGGGTAATGGTCCTTCGAATGGAGTGCCGCGGCGTAAATAGTACTTACTAAAATCACCTGGACTGATTCCCCATTTATTAATGAATGTATCCCTACCATTGTTTTGTTTTATTCTACCAGTACTTTTGGTACCAAAATGGTAGACTTTGCTATTTCCTAATCCTTTATAATATCTAACGCCTTTCTGCCATAATTTCATAGACAAATCAGGATCCGAGTACATCCCAGGTGAGAACTCCTGGCTAAGGCCACCCACCATATTCCAGATCATTTTAGGCATTAAGTTGGGAGGCCAGGTAGCCCCGTTCCAATCGGCTTTTTCGAAACTGGTATAATCTCTTAGAAGATCTTCTTTTCTAAAACTTTCGATGTCGTTTCCATAATCCTTTACAATAACACAATTATTACCCGTATCAACAGGTTCTATCATGGTAGATGATAAAAAGAATTTGGGATGCGTCATCGTTAAAATTTCAGTATGTAAGGCTTCATCCCATCCTGGCAATACATACATATCATCATTCATATAAAGGATATAATCCGTTTTAGCCAAGGCAGCCCCAGAATTAAGTGCATGGCAAATGCCAACGTTTTCTCTAAAGTGCAAAAATTCTACTCCAGGATGGGATTGAATCCATTCAATGGTTCCATCTACCCCTTCATTAACTATGATGATTAATTGATGATTAAATACCGAATTGTTTGCTATACTTTCTAAGCATAGCTGTAAGTATGGAAGGTTATTCCATGTTGGGATAAGAATAGAGAAACCTGTATTGTCTTGGGTAGCGTGAAATAGTTTAGCCACTGATTAATTTTTCCTTTCTTTCAAAACCATATCAATTGTAATGGCTGTCGAAACGATGGCTACCTTTTTATGGTATTCCATATCATTTCTATCCAACGTTACCATATATTTATCTGCTGTAGTAAAAACCTCTTTTAATGCGCCGGCCCATTGTTTATTAACACGACCAATTTCCGTTCCGCTAATATCAGTAATACAGAAATTCCAAGCTTTCCAATCTCCTGCAATTTCTCCAATTTTTTGTCCGCTATTATCTAAAATATGGAAACTACTTTTAAGTAAGGTGAATTTTTGTTTAATAAAAAATGGGGCAGAACCATCTGGTGTACTTACTGCAATTTTAGACATGAAAAAGGTGAAGCCTCTTGATATAGTGGCTTGTACTTGTTCATTATTATCTACAATTTCCAATTTAAAAGGTAACATGGCTTTATTCAAAAATAAACGCAATACAGCTGCACCACCTGATAATCGTTGTTTAATTTTTCCAATAGGTAATGCATTTTCATCCAACACTTCGTATTCGTTGGCCATTTTTAAAAAGTTAACCTTCTGGTTAATGATAAATGTGTTGTGATCAAAAAACTTGTTCATTATTAATCAATTTTGTATTAATGTTTATTGAGGGCATTGGGTTGTTGTCCCAGACCACCAAGATACTCACAATTATGCAAATCTTTCATATTTGTGAAGGATACTTCGTCTTTTTCATATCGGAATGCTTCTACCATGGTCACCGTGCGATTATTATCACCACAACTCATATCGATATCCTTCATTTTCATTTGGCAAGGATGTTCGTAACCACAAGCATGAGTCATTTCCAATGTTTCCTTACGCAGCGTATTAATATATTTTGCGAATCGTACTGATTTTAATGTTGGATCAATACCCCCACTTAGCCATTTGTTTTGGGTAGCAATTCCTGTTGGACATTTTCCGGTATGGCATTCCTGAGCCTGGATACAACCAATGGAAATCATTGCTTCTCGGGCAATATTTACAATATCAGTGCCCATTGCAAGGGCTTTCATCACTTCACTTGGGAATCCTAGTTTACCGCTACCTATAAAAACAATATCCTGGGTAAGGTTATGCTTTTGAAATAGCTGATAGATCTCTGCAAATCCAAAAACCCAAGGTAATGCAACATGATCGGCAAAGGATGGAGGTGCTGCACCCGTGCCACCTTCGCCACCATCAATGGTAATAAAGTCAGGACCTTTCTTTTCTGTCTTCATGATATGTGCCAACTCATGCCAATAATCCAAATCACCCACGGCAGATTTTATTCCAACAGGTAAACCGGTTTTTTCAGCCAACATTTCAATAAAGTCAACTAACTCCCTAACATTCCCAAAAGCGGTATGATAAGAAGGGGAAAGGACATCGGTATGCGGCTGAACACCTCTAATTCCAGCAATTTCAACAGTATTTTTGGCAGCTGGCAATACTCCACCATGACCAGGTTTGGCGCCTTGAGAAAGTTTTATTTCAAGGGCTTTTACTTTGTTATATTTATTCAATACTAAATTTTCCATTGTGGGTAGGTCAAACCTTCGGATTCCATCATCACCGGTTTTACCACATCCAAAATAACCTGTCCCTATTTGAAAGATTACATCTGCTCCTTTTTGATGGTAGGGCGATAAGCCACCTTCTCCTGTATTATGAAATGCACCTACCATGGCAGCGCCTAAATTGAGAGATTCCTGCGCTTGTTTTGAGAGGGATCCATAACTCATGGCAGAGATATTAATGATAGAATACGGCCGAAATGGTTTTTTTCGGTTATGACTTAGGCCCATTACTTTTGCGCAAGGCATAAAATATGGATCATGGTCTTTGTGGTTAATATGAGAAGATTCTAAACGAAACGGAAACATTTTTGGATTAATAAAAACATGATTAGGAGCGAATAAATCTTTATCGGTCCCAAACCCTTGATAATTATTCACCCCTTTTGCCGATGCATAAATCCATGATCTTTGACCTCTGTTAAAAGGAAGTTCTTCTCGATTATTTGAAATAAAATATTGGCGAATGGGTGGACCAAATTTTTCCGCAATATATCTTCCTCTTCCAACGAGAGGAAAGTTTCGCTTGAGGGTATGTTTCTTTTGACTAAGGTCTTTTACAATAATAAAGCTTAGAAATAAAAGGATGGAACCGAAAATAATGACTAAAATGATTTGGGTGCTCATAGTTGGTAGTTTGGTTTTCTAAAGGTAGAAAAATATTGGAATTATTTCTAATTACCTGGTGATGGTGCATTTTATATAATAAAGTCTGAACAAAAAAAAGGAGACTTACTTTCGTAAGCCTCCATATCCTTAAATTGAGTTGTGTGCTAAATGACTAACCTAAATACGATTTAAGTAATCGATTTCGGGTACCTTGTTTTAAGCGTCTAATCGCTTTTTCTTTAATCTGTCGAACTCTTTCTCTAGTCAGGTCAAATCGTTCTCCAATTTCTTCTAAAGTCATGGCTGTTTCACCTGCTAAACCAAAGAATAAACGCAATACATCTGCTTCTCGAGGGGTTAGTGTAGTCAATGATTTTTCGATTTCTTGTCTTAATGATTCAATGACCAATTGGTTGTCAGGGCTAGGACTATCTCCACTTCTTACGACATCATACATATCACCATCTTCACCTTCTGTTAACGGGGCATCCATGGAAACATGTCGAC
>JBEIQI010000253.1:0-4374 GCA_040376605.1 Flavobacteriales bacterium
ACGAGCTACAGGAGGCTCATTCATTTGTCCGAAAACGAAGGTTGCTTTAGATTCTTTAAGGCCACTCATATCCACTGCCGAAAGATCCCAACCACCTTCTTCCATACTATGTTTAAATTTCTCACCATAGTTAAGGATTCCGGCTTCAATCATTTCACGCATTAAGTCATTTCCTTCACGGGTACGTTCACCTACACCGGCAAAAACCGAGAGACCACCATGACCTTTTGCAATATTGTTAATTAACTCTTGAATCAATACTGTTTTACCTACTCCGGCACCCCCAAACAAACCAATTTTACCTCCTTTAGCATAAGGCTCAATCAAGTCGATTACCTTGATACCAGTAAAAAGTACCTCAGTAGCCGTTGTTAAATCCTCAAATTTTGGTGGCATACGGTGAATAGAATATCCTCCTTCGTTGCTTAATTGTGGCAAACCATCGATAGCAGCGCCTACAACATTAAACAGACGGCCTCTGATTTCATCCCCAATTGGCATGGTAATAGGAGCACCAGTGCTGGTAACTACCATTCCTCTGCGTAAACCATCGGTGCTATCCATAGCCACCGTACGTACGGTATTTTCTCCAATGTCTTGCTGACACTCTAAAACCACCACGTCACCATTGTTACGGGTTACTTCAAGAGCATCCAATGCATTTGGAATATGTTCTTCACTTTCGAAACGAACGTCGATTACGGGTCCGATAATCTGTACAATTTTTCCTGTCGCTACAGCCATAAGAGAGGATTATTTAAAGAATTTGTGTACTTAAATTTTGCGCAAAATTAATAAGAATTTATCTAATAACTAAGGGGATAGAGATAATTATTCACAAAATATAAACCTCTTCTTGTATATCCTGTTAACGAATGCTTCAATCATATGACGGACAAGTCTTGCGGCCTATACTCCTTCGTACCTTCTGCTCGTTATACCCCTGCCCATCATCCAGTTTAAATCTTAACTTTGATCTACATCAATTCTAATATAATAACTAATACCCACCTTTTTATTATGAAAAAACACCTACCCATTTTGGGATTTTTACTCCTTTGTAATTTTACTCAGCTTTGGAGTCAAGCGCCTACCAACGATTCTTGTTTACATGCCATTTTGGTTAACTGCGATACCATCGTTTATGGTTCCACTGCCAATGCCACTGCAGATGATTTAGATGCGCCTACTTGTTATGCCTCTGCCTTACCCAATTTAGGAGTTTGGTATACTTTGGTGGGTGACGGAAGTTATGTTACCATCAGCACCTGCGATTCGGCTAATTTCGATACTAAATTGGGGGTATATTCGGGAAGTTGCGGAAGTCTTTCTTGTGTGGCAGGGAATGATGATTTTTGCGGACTTCGATCTACCGCCGGTTTTGCAACTAACCTGGGTGTTAATTATTATATTCTGGTGCATGGCTATGAAACCGAAACGGGTAATTTCGGTCTTAACATTAGCTGCAGTGCACCATGTACACCTATACCGGCAAATGATAGCTGTTTATCTGCGGCAACCCTCACCTATTATAATGATTTCGATAGTTGTTTATTAACCACCTATACCAATCACTGTGCAGGGGTTGCTTCCAATGATGGTTGTATTCCCTTTGGAAATATTCAGGATGTTTGGTTTCAGTTTACCACCGGCAGTGCTACCAATTTTGCCTTGTCATTATATGGTATTACCGGGTCTGATTTTAACTATGCTATTTACGAAACCTCTTGTGATAGTGTGCCAAACGCTTGTGGACAGGCCGAGGGAGTTACCAATTTTAACGGTACATTGCCTTTTCATACCTATTGGTTAAGAATTTCGAATGATGGTTTTACGGAGGCAGGAACTTTTGAACTTTGTGTTTCGGGCAGTCCAGCTCCGCCTTCTAACAATCGTTGCGATAGTTCTATTGTTATCCTGATGTCCGATACTTGTATTTTTACGCCTGGTTCCATATATATGGCTTCACAAGAAACAGCACCCATCGATTCATGTAATGGTTATATAAGTCCTACGGCCATGGATGTATTTTTTAGTTTTGTAGCCACCTCCACAGAGGCCACAGTGCATGTGGCACCTCAATTTGATGCTGTATTGGAAGTTTATGACAATTGTGGTGAAGCTCGTTTAGGCTGTTCTGATGAATTTGATTTTACCGATGAATATGTACAGCTATCCGGATTAACTATCGGTAGTACCTACTATGCCAGAATATTCCCGTATGGTGCCGATATGCCAGGCAATACCAATTTTGACATTTGTGTAACCGAAGGATTTGTATTTGCCAGCATCAATAATGAATCCGAAAAAATCAATTGCAGAATTTATCCGAATCCTGCCAACGATTTATTATACATTTCATCCAACATTATAGATGCCCATTATCAGGTAACCAACTTATTGGGATCAAGGATTGCATCGGGTACTTTAAGTTCACAAATTGATCTAAGCAACTATGCTTCAGGAGTTTATATTCTGAGCATTTCTAAAGAAGATAAAATGATCTATCATACTCGTTTTATTAAACAATAATATTCTCCTCATACATAAAAAAGGCCATCTCAATCGAATGGCCTTTTTTATGTTTTAATTGATGTTTTATCTCTGCAAAATCACCTTCTTGGAAATATGCTCGTTGCCGGCAAATAAGGTAACGAAATATACTCCCGAACTGAAGTTAGATAAATCCACTTTTAAAATTTCATTATCAAAATTGGTTAGGACTTGCTGGTAGGTGAGCTTACCCATCATATCATAGATTTCTACTTTCCCCTGATTCATTCCATTCAAATTAATGTCCAGAAAGATAGAGCCATCAGTAGGATTTGGATATACATTTAAACTAGGCAGGTTAACGATAAGGTCTTCATCGATATCACTTGTTAAGCCCACTGTAAATTGCTGGTAAACCTGGCCCCCAAAATCGGCATTATACGATTTAATAATGGTTCCGGGTGTTACATTTCTAAAACGAATATATCCATTCCCTTGTGAGGTATTGGCCCAGAATGACAATCCATCTTCACCTGCGTCGGTTAATTCAAAAACATAACAACCGTCGGCAAGGGTAATGGTATCCTTATAAACCGTATTAGGATTAAGCATGGAGCCATCCCTTGAATGAATAATATTTCCGGCATCATCCTTTAAGGTATATTGATTTTCACCATTATTATTATTCGTTTTAAAATCGATTACAAAAGTAGCCGGTACCAATAACGGATAGGTAAATTTAGATACCTTAGAATTATTGTGAACATATTGGTCTACTCCACCATTCGGACTGCTCAACGTAACGGTAAAATCACTGGCACCTTGGGCCCAGTTAAAGGTTTCCAGGGTTACGGTTTCACTTTGCTCAAACGATAAGTTTCCAGTCCAGTTATACACCGATGGAGTTGCTCCATTTAATCCATAAGTAATGGTTAATGAGGTAAGCGGTGTAGTTCCTCCATTTTTAATTACAATGATGGGTGCCGTACATACAGGATTATGTCTTAAATGCATTTGATCTTTACTCGGAGAAATGATGTCCACAATGGCTGCATCTAAAGTAAAATTAGGGGCTCCATAAGTTACCAATTGATCTTCTATTTGGTAATAATCCCAACCACCGGTATTGGTATAAGGTTGTACATCATGATCGAGTGTAAAAGTGCTGCCTGCAGGAGTCATCGGACTCGTTTCCCAATCATAGGTCCATACCTCAGCTCCTGGGCACCAGTTAGACCTGTCATAAACCCAGGTTCCTCCTTGAGGATACAATGGATTTAAATCACAATTATCTCTCCATACCAATTTCGAAAATTGTTGGGTACCATTCACTTTATAATAATGGGTCTTCGGACAAAACTCAGCACAGTTCTGTGGTGTATCCATTCCATGTCCGGTAACCCTGGATTTCCAGCGTGTATTATAGGCATTGGCAGGAATAGTTAAGCTAATAGGTGTTAAATGGCTTTCGATAGGATCGCTTGCCGAACCATAATTAAATCCTCCATTCCATAAATTTTGAATACCCATAACATCCCTTGGAGGGGTTCCTTCTATCATCACAAAACGAACATCTAATAATTCCTGCCAGTTACCTGCGGCCAAATGAACACTATCTGCCAAAAGGGTTCTGTAATCACTTACATCAAAAGTCCAGGTCCAGCCAGTTCCTAAAGATAAGTTGATTCCGTATGGTGTAATATACCTGGCCAACTCATATCTGATCACTTGCGGGAATGTATTATACCAAATATATGAACTAAGGGTAACTGAATCATCAGCAGCTACCAAAGTGGAATCGGTAGGGTTTCCGAAAGCATCATAAACATATTGGTTATAATAGGTTGGCCATGCAATGGTTGTATCGGTGGCTACTCCAGG
>JBEIQI010000153.1:0-7298 GCA_040376605.1 Flavobacteriales bacterium
ACAGTTATACACGGATAACTCCGAACGAATCCCATTAAAAATATAATCTTCCGGACGTAGGGTGTTTTTAAGGGCATAGGTTCCTTTGCGGACCGGGTTCGTTACAATTTGAGTATTGAAGGAAGTATCAGGAACTAAAAAATGAAAGTTGTTATAATTCCCCGTTTCAAAGTCGCCTATAAAATGTTCGAATGATTGGTCGGGAATTTCGGTAGGTACTTCTCCGCATCCCTCTATTAGCAGAATGCCTGAAAGAAAAATAGATGAAAAAATCATCCTTCTTTTAAAATGAAGTTTTATCATAAACGTAGTTCTGAATAATTAACGAAAATTAAGATCCGCTTATTATCTAAATCTAAAAATATATTTCAACCCATGGAATAAGGGCACGATCCTAATTTATTTGACCATTTTTTCGAATACAGATTCTAACCCATCCGGCATTACCTGTTTACAAACAATTATATTGTTGGAGTCCAACACATATAAACCCGGAGTAATTTGTACATGGTATTTTAAATAATGTTTGCTTTCGTAGGTGGGGTCTATAACATTAATCCAATCTAATTTATAATCTTTAATAAAAGTATGCCATTTATCATAATCTTTCTCAACGTTTAAGGCAAACACTTCCATTTTATCTTTCCACTTATCATACAATGCTTTTAATTTAGGTGTTTCTTTTATGCAATGTTCGCAATCCGGGTTATATAAGAATACCACACGGATGGGCTTTTTAATGCTGTATAAACTCACATATTCACCTTTGTCATTTTTACACTTTAAATCCTGACCGATGGAGCCCAGCATACTGGGTCTAAACCGATCGGCTTTAAGCTTTGCTTGAACTACATTAAACGAATCGGCCCAAAAAACATTTTTATGGGTATAGAAACTATCAACTGCATAAACAAATATTTTATCTCCTCCCATGATTTTGGATTCCTGATAATTGAAGAGCATATAATTGACGGTGAACTGAAATATATCCTTATGGCCCTTAAAACTTTTTCTTAATATAAATTTTACCCCTGCTAAAACCGAATCAGCTCGCTGCGGGAATAAAGTGGTTAAATAGTTTTTTAATTTGTTATGGTAAACGGGAGTATGTACCATACGTCCATCATTAAAATCAAAATTATCCCAATACTCATTTCTATACAACATCAGCTGGGCGGTACTATCTAATTGCCCGTTGGCTAGTTTGGGCTCTTTTAATTTAGGATTTTGACCGGTCCATTTAAAGGCCGCAAAAAACGAACCCGGATTATCCTTTAAATAGGCTTTCACCAGTTGTTCCTTTTGGGTAACCAATTCCGTTTGTTGATTTTTTAAATCATCATATTCTTTGGTGCCTGGCTGATATAATTTTAACTCATTGCCAATCTTCGTTAACTTGCTGGTTAAATCTGATTCATAAAGCAGATTACTATAATACAGTTTATTTTCGGCGGAGTTAGTTTCCATTTTTTTATAGATGTCTCCTTTAACCGTATGTAAAAAAAACCGTTGGTTTTTATCCATTAAAAATGGAGCAAAAGTTTGATCGGTATAAACAGCATAATACAAACCGGCTCCGTATCTTTCTTTCTTTTTAAAAACCACTTTGCCACTGGTATCCGACATGGCAGAATCGATGATAATATTGCCATCACCAAAAACACCTAATAATTTCACTTTACCGGCAGCAGCTCCTTTTATGGTTACTTCCACTTCGGCATCTTTGGTGGTAGGTTCAAATTCCTGCCCATAATTATTAATCAAACCAAAACTTATCAGGGTAAAAGCAAATAATAATGACTTCATCATATCTTTCATAGAAATTTTCGACTTTCAATATACAAATTTACTATTTGATTAAAATATTTCATAATCCTGCTTTTTCTCCTGTGTAGCTGCATTTTTTGTTTAAAAGAGTCTTAATTGGCCCATTTATAAGCCTACCTAATATTAAAAAATGATTGAATACACTTAGTAAAGGAAGCCAATTGCTCTTCACTTTGCAAATTTTATGCCGATAATGAGAATCTAAATTGTATTACAGATCTCCTATAATAAAGCAGCAATACCTTATCTATTTCTAATTAAATCCTAGCTTTATGGAGTTAACAAATTCTTCATTTGTTTTACAATTAATTTGGTCGCAAAGGTTGGACTCCATCTATATAACCAATCCATTAATTTAGCATCCTTTCCTACTAAAATTCTGGGTTTATTATTTTCCATCCCATTAATAATGATGGCTGCGGCTGCGGAGGCGGCCATAGGTTTTATTTTTGAATTTTTAGAAGCTTCCTGCAATTGTTTATTTAATGCACCAGAATTGGCAACAATATTGGTACCTATTGCTCCGGGATATACCAAGGATACATGCACATTTGTATGGAGAAGTTCAGCATATAATCCTTCCGTTAGCAGTTTAATAGCGGCTTTAGATGCACCATATATACTTTGGCCCGGTACGGGTAAAAATCCTCCCATACTCGAAATATTTACAATATGGGCTTCAGGTCTTTTTAATAAATGCGGCAAAAAAGCCTTGATCATATAAAGGCTTCCATAAAAATTCACCCGCATTACTTTTTCAATAGTAGCAAAGTTTAAATCATTTACCCTTACAAATGGCTGGATAATTCCGGCATTGTTGATGATAGCATCTATCTGGCCGTGTTGTTGAATAACTAAATCCGGAAACTTCATTACGGCCACCTGATCAGAAATGTCGATAACATGTAGAGATAATTGATCTGCTTTGTTGCCAGCTAATACTTTGGTTTCTTGCAAATAGCTTTCATTGATATCAACCGCAGATACTTTAGCTCCCTTGGCAAGAAGATTTAATACCAATTCTCTTCCTATTCCATTGGCCCCGCCAGTTACAACAATTGTTTTATTATTTACTTTCATAGGATGAATGAGTCAATGCATTAATTGGCTCAAATATATTTGATGGGTGGATTTTAATTTATGATTTTTATCATAACCCTGTTATAATACCTTAAACATAAATAAGGATGATTCAATAAATAATCCCGTTTAATGCAAGGTGCCTGCCATTAACTCGGTTGAAGCAGGGGTAAATATCTTTCTTCAATTATTTTGAAATGCCAACGTTGGTGGCCCCCTAAAATATAGCCAATGGAATGAACCGAATAAGGCCCTTTAAATCCCATGCCCGTTTTTTCTAGCATTTCATGAGTAAAACTGGAGAATAATAAAAGGGTTGATTTTCTTAAAATAAGGGCTTCTTCTAATAAATCTTCTAAACTTCGATTATTGGCGTTTGCTAAATAGGCATATTCATTTTCATCGTATGATTTAACCTCTTGCTCACCTCTGGCAAAGGCGAGTGCTCTATAGGCAAAAACCCTTTCAGTATCGATTATATGTTGTAAAATATCTTTTAATGTCCATTTATCAGGGGCATAAACTCTGTCCTTTAGTTCTTTCCATTTTTCAAGCGGAATCTGTTCCAATTCCTCTAAACTTCTTTTAAGGGCTTCTAATACATCTACATCTTCATTCAATAGAATGTATCTGTCAAAATATTCTGGGAGGGCAATTTCACTTCGTTTCATGGTGTAAAATGGAAGTTTTATTGATAATTGTTGTCGATATGAAATTACAATAATTTCTTTTGAAAAAGATTAGTTTTAATAACAGAAATATTCAATAAATGTTTCAATGAGATTTATTGTTGAGTTATTGAATGAATCGTCCATATTGTAATAGCTCCATTAGTCAGAAATGGATTAAATGACCATGGTCATTTTTTGGGATGATGAGTAATCTAATTTTGCTTTTTAATTAATACTAAACCATGAAAAACAGAAAACAAATAAGCATTTTAGCCTTTACAATATTGTTATCTTTTGGCTGTTATGAAAGGCTTATACAAAATACCAATCGTGTAATTGATTATCGTGACTTATCTGTTCCGGAAGAAGGTGGAATTAAGTTCACCAAATTCACAGATGATGATGAGGCGGTAATGGGACCGGTTATTAGCAATAATAAAGGAGTCATTACCTGGTATGCTCCAAGTTTTATTGCCATTAGCCCTGACGGAAAAAAAATCGCTTATGTTGGTTCAAGTGAGGGCAATACTAATATATATATTAAATCAACAGAGGGTGGCAAACAAACCATACAAAGAACTTTTAGAACTAAAGTGTTGGATATGGCTTTCTCTAACGATGGTAAAGATCTAGCCTTTACTGAGAGGATCGATGATGATTATAATATTTACCAAATAAATGCTACTCAAGGATCAGCGGTGCAGCAAATAACTGCCACCAGCAATCGTGAAACATCACCTATTTATTCTCCTGATGATAAATCTATTTTCTTTACCAAATCAGAATATTCTTCAACACTTGGTACCTATCGAAATTTTATTTGGAGCATTGATAGAAGCACGGCCTTGCTTACCCAGTATAGCGAAGGATACACTCCTACTTTAAATGCAGCAGATCCTTCTGTAGTTTATATAACTCGCGATAATAAAGAAACCGGAATGGGCGAACTAGGCTCCATTAATTTAGTAACGGGTATTGAAACAACTATTTTATCTATTCCAAAAACGGGATTCAGCACACCCAAAATTTCTCCTGATGGTAAAAAAATACTTTGTGTTGGAAGCACTAAGGCTACATCAAATAGATACGAAAACTTAGATATTTATTTGGTGAATGTTGATGGAACAGGTCTGACCCAACTCACTTTTCATCCTGGTCACGATGTATCGGCAGTATGGTCGCCTGATGGCAGTTTTATTTATTTCCTTTCTCAAAGAGGCAGTGAAAAGGGGAAATATTCAGTTTGGCAAATGGAATATAAATCGAATTAAAATATATTATGAAATACAACATCCGAATAATTTTTATTGTCATTTGCTTATTAGGTGGTAATCAAATGTTTGCTCAGTTTACAAGTGGTGGGGTTTCATCTGATACCATAAAAATTTCTACAAAACGAGTACGCCCCATAGGTTACGGTTATTTTAATGTAGGCGTAGCCGTTCCTTTTAGTCCAACATTCACCACTAACTCTACGTTTTTAACCACTTGGAATGCTGATTATGCAGGTGTTGGAGCCATGGGCGGGAATGTAGGATTTGATGTTGGTTTTGGTGGCGTATATTCACTTAATGGAATCAATAAACATCTTATTCGTCAAATAGATCTTGGAATTTGTCAGAGTTTTAATTTCACTTATCTTCCGTGGTCTTATTATTCTCTAGGGGCACCCTATACCACTTACGACTATAATGGGTTTATGATCATTTCCACATCACTTGCACCCGTTTTTATTATCAACCCAGTTCCAAAAATCGATCTGCATATTGATATTATGTATAAAATTGGTTTAGGGGTAACATTTGGCGGTGGATTTGAAAATGCAGGTACTTATATTATTAGAAGAGAAGATCCTGGTTTTAGTTTTTACCACGGGCCTACCATTAACTTTCGATATTCAGCCTTAATTGTTGGTTTTGAAGGATCTTTTGTAGGAGATTATGGTACGATGGATGTGAATGGGGGAGGTTATTTGAATTGTCGTTTACCACTCAACAATTTTGCCGTGAAACTTGGTGTAAGAATATAGCTACCATTCTTATTATTGGGCTCTTTAAAAAAGAGTCGATTTACTCCTAAATAGAAAAGCTTAGTTGAATAAGAAAAATATTCAATAATTGTATAGTTGACCTAAATTGGCACTATGTAATCAATAAAAGGCCAGATTGTTTAATATGATGCACTAAACAAATTGATACGGCTCCTCATGATAGGCCAATTGCCGGATATTTTCCAAAACCCTTTTCATATAGATTCTCCAGAAGGTTTTGGTGAAAAGCCAATTAATTGGATATAATAACCAGGCATTTGAATGCATGGTATAGGTATATTCTAACAGAATTTTATTTTTTTCTAATTCAGTGGTTTTCCATTCACCTACAAATTTGGAAAATCCCAACATTCAGCTTTTAAATTCACGCACTTCAATTTTTCAATTACCATTTTCTATTCGCTCTATAACCTTATCTACCGAGATCCATCCTCCTTTTTGGGTTAAAGATTTGGCGGCATATACTTTTTACTGAAATCAGGTTTTTCCAAATTTTCATCTTCCGTGTAGTGGGTAACTTTGGGTATCACCAGATAACCGTTATGCACATTGGAGATATAGCAAAGCATGGGGGATTTAAATGTTCTTTCCAACGAGCAAGTATAAATGGTAGAAATTTTAGTTTCGGTTTTCATTGCGTATTACAATATAATGCTACGTTATGATTACTTATTTAATTTGATTAATAGTGATGGTTTAGTCTAATTAGCCCAATTATAGACAGTAACAAATATTTAATATCCTTATCGCTTAATTGCTTATCTATTTTTCGTATCATTGTTTTAACATAAATATATTGAAGATGAAAAAGATAATAATAGCTGCAACATTCATGTTTGTTTTAGGATTCGCAAACCAGGTAATGGCTCAAAATTTACCTGAGATTAATAAATCAAATAATTCATTTAACCTCTACATGGGTGATGATGATACTCCTTTGATTTATGGTTATGAAACTGCTGATGCAAGTAGTAAAAAATTGATCTGTTTTTCTTCGATGACCGCCGATGTGGAAGGAAATCCTCATAAATGTTCGTTAGGGGCTTATTATACTACCGACGAAATTGAAGTTCAATATATCGCTACCGAAGGAAGTTTTGTGAAGCTGAAATTCATCTCTCAAAGTAAATCCTCTACCATTTTTTACATCGAAAAGAAGTTTGTAAAATTTAGTTAGAGATTCATCAATCTCACTTTTGCTTAAGGTTTTTGAGATCTTTCTTTTAGGACCTCTTCAATATCTGTTAAACAAATATTTTTGGCCTTGAATAAAATGAGGAGATGATATAACAAATCTGCTGCTTCGTTTTTAAATAAATCGATATGGTCATCTTTCGATTCTATCACTAATTCTACGGCTTCTTCACCTACTTTCTGAGCTACCTTGTTAATTCCTTTTTTGAATAAGGAATTCGTATAGGATTTTTCTTCATTGCTGTCAATACGATCAACTATGGTTTGTTCTAAATGATAGATAAATCCCTTTGCGGTTTCTTCGTTAAAACAACTGGTGCTGCCGGTGTGGCACGTTGGTCCTTCCGGCTGGGCTTTGATGAGAATGGTATCTAGATCACAATCTACCTGCATATCTTTTACCCATAAAAAGTTACCTGAGGTTTCGCCCTTGGTCCATAACCGATTTTTTGAACGACTAAAAAATGTCACCTTGC
>JBEIQI010000073.1:0-12100 GCA_040376605.1 Flavobacteriales bacterium
ATGACTTAAATTCACGTTTTCCGAATTGTTTACATCTAGTAAGCCATTGACCACAAACCCACTATAACAAATCAATAATTATTAACAGCCCCCTTCCCTGCCCTATCCTTTTCGTAAATTTGGTGCATGAGTAAGTTTAGTCATTTACATGTACATACCCAGTTCTCCTTATTAGATGGAGCGGCCGAAATAGGCAAATTATATAAAAAAGCCATCAATGATCAAATGCCTGCCTTGGCTATAACTGATCATGGAAACATGTTTGGGGTATTCCAATTTGTTGGTGAAGCATTTAAACATAAAAATGAAGATGGTTCGTTAAAAGTAAAGCCAATTGTAGGTTGCGAATTTTATGTGGTAGAAGACCGTCACAAGAAAAAATTTACGGATGGAACCCGTGATGTTCGATATCATCAACTGCTATTAGCCAAAGATGAAGAAGGCTACAGAAACTTATGCAAACTGACATCATTAGGTTGGATTGAAGGAATGTATTCTAAATATCCCAGAATAGATAAAGAACTTATTTTAAAATATCATAAGGGTTTAATTGCAACTACTTGTTGTTTGGGTGCTGAGGTTCCAAAAACCATCATGAAAAAAGGTGCCGATGAAGGTGAAAAAATATTTAAATGGTGGTTGGATATATTCGGAGAAGATTATTATATAGAACTTCAACGCCATCATATTGCAGAACAAGATAAGGTAAATGCCGTATTGCTTGGTTTCGCTCAAAAGTATAATGTAAAAGTTATATGTACTAACGATTCGCATTATGTAGATCAGCAAGATGCCAATGCACATGACATTCTATTATGCATTAATACAGGTGCACGCCAGGCCGATCCTTCGTTTAAGGATGTAGATGACAACAGTGATGTAAAAGGTAAAAGGTTTGCATTTTACAATGATCAATTCTTCTTTAAAACGCAAAATCAAATGGCAGAGTTATTTCATGACTTGCCAGAAGCTTTGGATAATACGAATGAAATTGTTGGAAAGATAAAAACCCTCAACTTAAAAAGAGATATTCTATTACCGAACTTTCCCATTCCTGAAAATTTTAAAACTCATCACACATCAGCCTCATTCAACAATAAAGAATTAAGTGCTGATGTACTTAATCAATGGGAATATTTAAAACATATCACCTTCGAAGGTGCTAAACGAAAATACAAAGACATTAATCCGGAAGTTGAAGAACGTCTCAATTTCGAATTGGAAGTAATTAGAAATATGGGATTCCCCGGGTATTTTTTAATTGTTTCTGATTTTATTGAGGCTGCCAGAAATATGGGTGTTTTTGTCGGTCCAGGCCGTGGATCGGCTGCCGGCAGTGCCGTAGCGTACTCTATTGGAATAACCAATATTGATCCGGTTAAATATGATTTACTTTTTGAGAGATTCTTAAATCCGGAAAGGGTAAGCATGCCCGATATTGATACGGACTTTGATGATGAAGGTCGCGGAAAAGTAATTGATTATGTAGTAAATAAATATGGAAAAAATCAGGTAGCACAAATTGTTACTTATGGAACCATGGCTGCCCGAACCAGTATTCAGGATGTTGCTAGGGTGCTGGATATGCCCATATATCAAATGAATGAGCTAAAATCCAAATTACCGGATGCACCCATCTCATTAAATAAAATGTTATTTGCAGATATTCAAGGTGCAGGTGGATTGGTTGAAAAAAATGGATTAAGAAAAGAAGATGTTGATAAGCTAACTCTGCTTAGAGAAATCATGAATGGGACCTCTCCAGAAGCGAAAGTATTAAAGGAGGCAGCGATTTTAGAGGGTTCCGTGAGGAATACAGGGGTTCATGCGGCAGGTATTATTATTGCACCTTCCGATTTAACGGAATTGATTCCAATGGCATTGGCCAAAGATTCGGAACTTCTGCTTACTCAATACGAAGGAAGTATTATTGAAGATGCAGGCGTAATTAAGATGGACTTTCTGGGGTTAAAAACGTTAACTCAAATAAGAGATGCCCTCCATTTAATTAAAGTGAATCACGGAACAGAAATAGATATAGATAAGATTCCATTAGATGATGAGGAAACTTTTAGATTGTATCAACGTGGTGAAACCAACGGAACTTTTCAGTTTGAAAGTGTGGGAATGCAAAAGCATTTACAAAACTTAAAGCCCGATAAGTTTGAAGACTTAATTGCCATGAATGCCTTGTATCGTCCGGGCCCCATGGAATATATACCAAGTTATATTTTAAGAAAACATGGTAAAGAGGTCATTAGTTACGATTTACCGGAGATGAAAGATATCCTGGCCGAAACTTATGGAATTACGGTTTACCAGGAACAGGTGATGTTATTATCACAAAAGCTAGGAGGATTTAGCAAGGGAGATGCCGACGTTTTACGAAAAGCAATGGGAAAAAAACAGTTGGACATCCTCAATAAAATGAAATCGAAGTTTATTGCCGGCGCAACTGAAAAAGGTCATCCTGAAGATAAACTAAATAAAATTTGGGCCGATTGGGAAGCCTTTGCTCAATATGCTTTTAATAAATCACATTCTACCTGTTATGCCTTTGTGGCTTATCAAACGGCATATTTAAAAGCGCATTATCCGGCAGAATTTATGGCCTCTGTTTTAAATGATGCAGGATCAAGTGAAAAAATTACCTTCTTTATTGAAGAATGTAAAAGAATGGGAATTGAGGTTTTAAAACCCAATGTTAATCAATCCGATATTCATTTTTCTGCAGATAAAAAAGGACATCTTATTTTTGGTTTAAGTGCATTAAGTGGTATTGGAGAAGCGGCCACTCAGGCAATTGTAGAAGAAAGAAAAAACAATGGGGAGTACAAAAGTATTTTTGACTTTGTAACCCGGGTTAGTGGCAGAAGTTTAAGCAGAAAAACAATGGAAGTACTTGCCAAAGGAGGAGGATTTGATTGTTTCCCTGATATTCATAGAGCTCAATATTTTGCCAATGAACCCAATACAGAAATTAACTTTATAGAAAAACTACTCAAGTTTGGACAAAGTGCAAATGCCGGTAAAGACAATACTATGGCTTCCTTATTTGGTGACATGGAAGACATTCAGGTAAAGCAACCTGTACCTCCTGTTACCGAAAAATGGTATAGAATGCAGGAGCTTACCTTAGAAAAAGAAGTTGCTGGGTTCTATTTATCCGGACATCCCCTGGATGATTTTAGATTTGATATTGATAAGTTTACAACGAAAACATTAAGTCATTTAAACAATTTAGGTGAGTTAAAAGGACCTCCCTTTACTTTTGCTTGTATTGTAAACAATATGGATCATAAAGTTTCTAATAAGGATAATAAACCTTATGGAAACTTCATGTTGGAAGATTATAATACTCAATTTGAATTAAGACTTTATGGTGAAGAATACCTAAAATTCAAATACTTCTTTGAGAAAGGAGCCATGTTATTAGTTACCATGTCGGTTACGGAAAATCGGCAGAAACCCGGATTATTTTATAAAAATATCCAGAAGATTGAACTATTAGCGGATGTTAGAAAAAACAGGCTCAAACAAATTAAACTCAACATTTTACTTAATGATATAACCCCTAATATCATTACCGAACTGGATAAATTATTTAAAGAAAATCCAGGTGAAGTGAATGTAAGGTTTAATGTAATAAATATTCGTTCGGGAGAAAATGTTGAGCTCAAAAATAAAACATTGAATGTGGATGTAACCAACGATTTAATTAGAGCTATCGAAAGAATGCAAAGTGTGGAATTAATTCCTATTTCTGGATAATTATATGAAATACTATTGGATTATTTTGTTGATTGGACTGATGGCCTGTGGTAATTTAGGAACAAATAAAAGCGATGTAAAAGTTACGAAAACAGAGACAGATCAACACATTTATGAATATCAATGGCATAAATCAGTTTCTGAATATCAGGGTAAAAAAATAGAAGTTTATGGATTTATATATCTGGATAGCATTCAACCATTTTTACAACAGGGAACTTATAAAATATTAGAAAGACCCAATGGTTATGAATGTGGAGAGGTAGAAGCCAAGGCAGACACGGATATTTCGATGGTAATGATTGATGATACTACCTTCGAAAACACTAATCAGGCAGCCCAATGGAGATTAGCGAAGGTTACTGGAATAGTCGATAATTATCAATACCTAACGATCGAACGGGTTGAATTAGCAGAATATTCCTATCCCGATTATGAGAATTCTGGATTTGTGGAAGTAAACAATGAATATTTACAAAATGAACAGAAGATGAGAGAACATGTTTACTTAGATGGTTATATAAAGTCGAAAAAACTTTCCACGTCAAATGATTACATTAGTATTCCAATAACAGGCACAGGACTTCAAGAAGAGCTATGGGTTTGTATAAAAAAAGGAAGTGGTGCCAATCAAATAGAAACATCACGGAATACCGGATCTCTATTTGATCTTAAAGTAAGAGATAAAAATGGGAATATCATTCGAGGAAAAAAGGTAAGAGTTTATGGTATTTGGAATACCATGCCTATCAGCAACAACCAAGTTACCCGAGGTATTTATGTAGAAATGATCAATTCAGAAATGAAATGAAACAAGAACTAGTTCAAATGGCCCTTGTCGTAAAAGATTATGATGAAGCCATCGATTTTTATACTAATAAATTAAACTTTAGCCTCATTGAAGATACCCAATTGTCTGCGGAGAAACGTTGGGTAGTAATAGCTCCTCCAGGAGCAACCGGGAGCAAATTATTGTTAGCAAAAGCATCCAACGAAGAGCAGCAATCAAGAATTGGGAATCAAACCGGAGGCAGAGTTTTTCTATTTCTTCATACCGATGATTTTTGGCGAGACTATCATCGGATGAAAGAGAATGGAATCAGCTTCATTCGGGAACCCATCAAAGAACCTTGGGGAACCGTGGCAGTGTTTGCAGATCTTTATGGTAATCTTTGGGATTTTATAGAACCCGCGAAATAACTATTGCATTAATAAAAATTTCTTCGTCACCATTTGGTTACCCACCTTGGCTTGCAAAATATATACACCACTATTGAGTTCATGGGTATACATAGTAAACGTTTTTTCGCCAGGTTGTTCTTGTGGATAAAAATTAGTTTGCAGTAACTTACCATCCATACTTAACAAAGATAATTCTATATCCTCGTTGGCATTCAAATTTAATATTACATCCACAAACTGTCCACTAGGAAAAGGTCGAATAATAAGCGATGAATTAAGATCACCATTATTTGCGATACCGACAGTACTCGTGGAGCTAATGGTATGTGATCCTTTATAAACATAGTCACCTAAAGCATTATTTGATGAATCAGCACATACTCCTGAATAATAAAATGTAATAGGCCCCACATTGGTGGATGGTGCTCTCCAATCAAAACTAAACACAGCTGAATCAGGAAAGGCTCCTCCAATTAATTTATGTACCATATTGAGTCTTCCATTGGCGGCCGTTAGTTGTTGGGTTCGAATGGAATTTGTAATGATAAATGTCCCCGTACTTGTATTTCCAGTTTTAAGGGCCTCCAATCCAAAACCAAATAAACTTACCCCCGGTTTCCCAACCGTAACATTGATGGTATAAACCGAATCCGGTTCATAAATGTCACCCGGAATATTAGAACTGAATTTAATAAACCCATCACTGCTATTAATGGCGAACGAATTATGACATTGATTACAGGAGTTTTCTCCAGGAGAACCTGTATTTCCTGCTTTACCAGCCTTTTTTATCACTTGAAAACTTAATAAACCTACTGATACAATTACAATAATTCCTAAAGCAATCTTCTTTTTCATTTCTTAAAATTATACTACAACGATACGCAAAAAAAACACAAGATGTTTTCTATGCGTCCATTCATAAAATATTAGTTGGAATATAAATATATAGTAATCAGCATTTTATTATTATACTGAATATTCAGCATACAAGGTTTCGTCAATTTTATACATCCAATTTTAAAATATACAAAGAAGCAAAACATATTACCTTTGTCACGATGAACTGGATCATACTTATTATTGCTGGATTATTTGAAGTAGGTTTTACCACTTGTCTGGGTAAAGCAAAAGAAAGTTCAGGGACAATGTCTACCCCTTTGGATTATTGGATTTTTCGTTAGCTTGGCGATGAGTATGTTCCTCTTATATAAAGCCAGTGAAACGTTACCTTTAGGAACCGCCTATGCCGTTTGGACAGGCATTGGTGCTGTGGGTACGGTTCTTATGGGAATATTCTTTTTTAATGAGCCCTATACTTTTTGGCGAGTGTTTTTTATCGCCACATTAATTGGGTCCATTGTAGGTCTTAAAGTTGTCTCGAATTAATTGTTAGGCATTCCGGCATTAATCCAAGCCTTTATTTTATTGATATTACAATCTGACATTTTTGCCGAATTTTTAGGCATGGCGGAAGCACCTGCTAAATGCTGAATGGCATTTAAGAATACAGTTTGATTCGCTCCGATAAAACCAGAAAGATTTGCATGTCCTTCTAAACTTATCCCACTGCCTAAAATGGCTGATTGGGCATTGCTATGGCAGGAATAACAGTTTTGTTGGATAATGGGTGTAACCACCCCGCTATAGGTTACATTGCTGGTATCACAAGTACCAAAATTTGGATACAGTTCTTCTTCGTTATCGTAATAACAACTTTGCACCCCCAATGCAATAACAAATAGGGGTAATAAATATTTAATTGTTTTGCGCACCATCGTTGATCCAATTAATAATTTTAGTTTTTTCACAATCAGGTAAGCCTACCGAAGGCGGCATTAATGGATAACCTGTTCCGGTTACCACCCCCATTAAAAATCCATTATTTGCCACTGTGCTAATATTTGCATAACTATTTAGAGTAATTCCTCCATTCGGACTCACGGTACCATGGCATCCCGTGCATCTTGAATTAATTAATGGTAAAATATCTGCAGCAAATAAGTACTTCGATGTATCGCAATCTGCACAATAATTATTTAAAGCACCTTGTGCAATCCAATTATAAATAAGTTGAAGCTCCGATGCACTTAAATTAGCATAAGGATTGGGTGGCATCTCCCCATCCAATATCACTTCATATAATTTACTTCCATTGGGGTCGTTGGCGCTTACCAGCTCTCCATTGTTAGAGTTCATTATTGAGGTATAGGAAGTAAGGTTAATTCCTTCGGCTTGAGTAATGGCATCATGACAACCAGGCATGCCACATCTTGAATTAAGTAGGGGCAATATGGTGTTTTGAAAATAAACTGTATTAGGATCACATGGTGATTCAGTAATTAATTCACCATTATATTGAAATCGATGTTTGCAAGAGTATCCAATAACAATCATCAAGGATACCGTTAAAAATATAATGCTTGTCTTTTTCATCCCTTAGATTTTTAATTAACGAAATAACATTAGTTATTACTTAAACAAAGTTACAGAACCAATATAGCATTAACTAATTCTAATCCACAAGAATTGTGAAAGGTGATAAAGATTAACTAAATCTTAATTCCCAAAAATCAGGTAACGCAAATTATATAATAGAGTATTTCAAGTAAAACAGAAATTTATTTGCGGAATAGTAATACTTGAATAATTGATTATCCTTTCAACACTGCTTTCGCCGCATCCATACCCGATACGTAGGCACCTTCCATAAAGCCTTGCCAATCGGCCAAGTGCTCGCCTGCAAAATAAATATTCCCTTCCTTTTCAATGAGTTCATTCCGATGAGAAAACCACTGATTGGTATCATAAATGGCATATGCACCTTGAACATGTTCATCGCTGCCGTAATAATAACTGATCAAATCCTCGGACATAGTATTAATATTCCCAAATGCAGGTTGAAGACAATTCTGCAGCTCTTTAAATCGCTTCTCTTTACTCATTTTAGAAAGAACATGAGCTTTATCTCCGGTAGCATAGGAAGTAAGAATCCCCTTTTTTCCGGGTTGTAATTTAGTAGAATGGAAAAAGTAATGACCTAATGTATCTGTTAGCAAATCGAATGATTCATCTTTCCAAAATCTTTCGGAAAACAACATGCTTGTTTTAATAATCCTACAATATTGCAATTGATCAATGGCATCCATTTTGGATGAACTAAATCCAGGCTCCCATTTAATTTTACTTACTGCAAAAGTTGGTAAACAACAAATCACCTTATCGGCTTCAAACGTTGCCCCATTGCTGCAGGTTACCTTTACCTTCTTCTTATTTTGACTTACTATAGTAACCTTATGATCCAATCTAATTTTTTCTGGACCAACAATATTTGTTAGGGTTTCAATCATCTTCTGATTCCCTCCCTGGGTCCATAGATCCATTTCGTTTTTTTCTGAGGAAAAGGCATACTCACCTAAAGCAGAATAGGCCGAAACATTGCGAATGGACTCTCCAAAATCAGTGCTATCAAACAACTCTCTAATTTCAATATTTTCATCTGAAAGTCCAATCTTTTTTAAATAATGCCAATAGTCAATTTTATCCAGTGCTTTCAAGGTTTTCTCATCCCCCTCTTTAAATTTCTGCAGAGCCGTTTTAAAATTATCAATACTAGCATCGAAACTCCATGCTCCCTTTTCAAAAAATTTATCCTGCAACATCAGCCTCGTATCGAATGTATGATCAAGCATTACATTCTTATTTTCATTGTTGAGATTTTGTAACTCAATATGACTTTTTCCAATCCATTCGGCACCCAATTCAAGTGTAAGCCCATCCCATTCATTAGAATAATGAGTGAATACCCTACCGCCAACCCTTTTACGAGCTTCCAAAATAATATAATCGCATCCAGCTTCTTTTAATTTCTTTGCAGCCCCTAAACCAGCTAGACCACTCCCTAAAATGATAGTAAAAGGTTTCTTTTTGGGCAGACTATTCGCTAATAAATTAGATGGAGCTACAGCTGTGCCAACAGCTGCCATTCCAGTAGCTTGTAAAAAAAATCTACGCTTCATGAATGGATGGTTTCATTATGCTTATCAATAAAAGGGCCAAAATCAGGTAGTAATTTTACCTAGGATAATATATTTCTGGCTATTACTAATTTCTGAATTTCTGACGTTCCTTCCCCAATGGTCATTAACTTAGAATCACGTAAATATTTTTCAGCAGGAAATTCTTTGGTATATCCATAACCACCCATAATTTGAACGGCCTCATTTCCACATTTTACAGACACTTCAGAAGCATAGTATTTAGCAAAAGCACCTTCTTTGGTTACCTTTTCACCGCGATCTTTAAGATCTGCTGCCTTCATAGTAAGCAATTCAGCTGCTTCAATTTCTGTAGCCATATCTGCCAACTTAAAAGCAATGGCCTGAAATGCAGCAATGGGTTTACCAAACTGTTCCCTTTCTTTAGCATATTTCAGCGATGCTTCATAAGCACCTTTTGCAATTCCTAAAGAAACAGAGGCAATTGAAATTCGGCCTCCATCTAAAACCTTCATGGCTTGTTTAAATCCTTGCCCTTCTTCACCAATTACATTGGCTGCAGGAATTCTTACATTATCAAAAATAAGTTCGGCTGTTTCACTGGCACGAACTCCCAATTTATCTTTAATTTTTACCGCCGAAAACCCTGGAGTTCCCTTTTCAATAATAAAAGCAGTAATACCATTCGAATCTAATAATTCACCAGTACGAATTAGAACCACGGCAACATCGCCAGACAAACCATGAGTAATCCAATTTTTTGTTCCATTGATTACCCATTCGTCACCATCCTTTTTAGCTGTGCATTTCATACGCATGGCATCCGAACCAGTATTGGCTTCTGTTAATCCCCATGCGCCAATCCATTCACCGGTGGCTAATTTGGGCAAATATTTCCTTTTCTGTTCCTCGCTACCATGATAATAAATATGACCTGTGCACAATGAATTATGCGCCGCTACTGACAAACATAGACCTCCGCAAAACTTTCCTAATTCTGTAAGGGCAGTAACGTATTCTGCATATCCAAATCCGCTTCCTCCATATTCCTGAGGAACAAAAATGCCTAGCATCCCCATTTCTCCGAGTTTCTTCATAGTCTCAATAGGAAAATACTCCTCATGATCCCATTTAAATACATTCGGTTTAATTTCTTTTTCGCCAAAATCCTTGATCATTTTGGCAATCATTTGTTGATTTTCATTAAGTGCAAAATCCATAACTATATTCGTAAAATTCGTTGCTAATATATGCCTAATAACTGATTAAACTATGCACAGGTTTTCCCAATTTTTCAAGTTTTGGGGTACCTCCTAAAAATGAAAGGTTTAAAAGAAAGGAAAACCCTGCTACGGTGGCACCAGATTCCTTGATTAATTGAGCTGCTGCCAAGGCAGATCCACCAGTTGCCAATACATCGTCGTGCACCAAAACCTGCATACCCGGATGGGTGCTATCTTTATGCATTTCAATGGTGGCAGTGCCATATTCCAAATCATAGGTGGTTGAATATTTTTCCCCAGGTAACTTACCCGCTTTACGTATTAATATAAATGGGACCTGTAGTGCTTGTGCAATAAGGACTCCCGACAAAAAGCCCCTAGCCTCAATGCCTGCAATAGCGTCAAGTCGAACACCTTTAAATTGAGCCACTATTTCATCTATACATTCCTTTAAAATTGCGGGATTATTGTATAAAGGGCTAATGTCCTTAAATTGAATGCCAGGTTTAGGAAAATCAGGAACGTCCCTGATAATGGAGGAAAGCTTGAATGAAACCATGTTTAATAAGTAAAACTTAAATAGGGCACAAGTTTAATATATAAGGCCTCATCTACCAAACTTGATTTCTTAAAATCTTCAGGAGTTTTAAAGATTCCATGTTTCTTACGATAATCAATGATTTTAGTTGCCAGGTCACCTCCCATATATGGATGTCGGGCAAACTCTTTCCATTCTGCAAGATTTATATTGACTTTTTTAACCGTGGTCCCCGAAACATAACATTGATTTTCGATATTGGCATAAATTCGTTCACTCAGGTACTTTACCTCCTTTAATTGATCTTTTGTGATAAAACCTCCTAATCGATCTCTGTATTTTATAATACCTTCAGCTAAATAATCCTTTATCCCGGGCAATTGCATTAATTCCTGCTGGCTGGCCAAATTAATATCTATGCTTAAGGGTTTTTGATCTGCTTCCAGATTACCATCAATTTTGTTAAATATAATATAGGGTTCTATTTTGGCATAAAATTCCTCTGAGATAACAAATTGTTTTTTCACATCCTCCTTTGTTTTAAACTTACCACCTTTCAATTCGAAATTTTTGATAACCATGGCTTGCTTTTCCGACAATCCCATAGCGATCCAAGTCTCAACAGGTAACCCATTGGGATCAAAGGGTTGCATTTGATAATCAGTCTCCTTTTTCGTTGAATAATATTTTTTCGTTGAATAATACTGATTACTAAAAGCAGGATCCTCAGTATAGCTTGAATCAATAATTGCATTGGACATAAAGGAATCAACCTGAGCCAAATAATTTTCGGAATTAAAGGTTTCATTTTTATCCATAAAATATGGCATGGATAAATAAATGAGACTTAGAGCAATTAAAATAATTATTAATACTCGGATACCTTTAATTTCAACTTGATTAAACGAAAAATAATTTCTGAAAAAATCTCTCATAACTAAAATTCATTGAAATCACTTTTGTAGAAGTTGACTTCCTATATTGCAAGATAAACATTTTTTGGGAGTACAATACATGTTTTTGAGTTGAATAAATGCCTGAGAGTGGTAGGCGTTTTCGACCTTAAATCCCAATTGTTCCCACTTCCTGATGATTCCATTATTTTCAGCAGGAATGTTAGTCATCAGTTCAATACTTCTTTCGCATAGGGATTCATTGCATCGGTCCTTCCCATAAGCAAACATAAATGGAGCAATAGAATTCATGAAAATATTCTCTATGGAAGCCTTTCCTAACTTTTTTTCCTTGCTTACAGTAATCTGATCAAATTGATAATGGGTTTGCCAATACTCGTGTAAGTCGATGTTAAAAAGCACATTTAACTCACGAATGGATTTAATCTCCATACATTTCGAAAATAAGGAGGTAGATGCATGTATCAATTTAGC
>JBEIQI010000369.1:0-1915 GCA_040376605.1 Flavobacteriales bacterium
AATTAGAATAATCACCTGTCAATAGATAGTTATAACAATTACCTAAAGCATATTATACATCAACATGGTGGATGTTTATATTTAAACATGTAATTATCATTATGTCAATTCGAAAAATAATATACTTTTGAAGGAGTTTTATAAGATTGTTTAACGGGTTCTGACATCTTATTCAACCTATTATCAAACATATTAAGGAACCTTGCAATATCAAATGAAAAGAGTAGCGGTAACCGGAGCCACCGGTTATATTGCAGAAGCATTAATTAATGCATTAATTTCTAATGGAATAAAAGTAAATGCAATTGCCCGAAATGAAGGCAAGTTAGTTGAACTGAAAAGTAAATTTAATGAAATTGACATCTATCCATGTCCCATTGAGGACCTATACTTATTAAAAAAGGCAACCAATAATTGTGATGGAATATTTCATTTGGCTGCACTAAAAGACTTAGTTATTGCCGCGGATAATCCACTAAAAACAGTACAAACTAATATAATAGGGACCTTAAACATCCTAAATATATCCGTAGAAAATAGAAATATTAAATTTGTTATAACCACAAGTACCGATAAGGTTACTAAAGTTTCCGGCATATATTCAGCATCCAAACTTATCGCAGAAGGTTTATTTGAAGACTTTGAAAGGATTAATTCAGCAAATTGTAAATACCGAATTGTCCGTTTTGGAAACGTATTCTATTCAACCGGTTCGGTATTATCTAAATGGAAAGATGCCATACAAAACAATCGAGAACTATTGATTACGGATCCGAATGCCACACGTTTCTTTTGGACAAGGGAGGATGCAGTGCAATTATTGTTCGATTGTCTTGAACATTCAAAAAGCTCTCAACCATTAATTCCAAGAATGCGGGCAACCAGCATGGGAACATTATTAGAAGTTATGATCGAAAAATATGCTCAAGGGGATTTGCCCACTGTAAAAAAAATAGGAATGCAAAGGGGGGAGAATCTTCATGAATACCATGCAGACGATAATTCAAGTTTAGATGCTCCGAAATGGAGCAGAGAAGAGCTTTATGATTTATTGTAATACACCACTTTAGAGCCATAATGATACCCATCACTCCTTCAACTGAATTTTATTAACTTCGTTTGATCAATACACCAACAATTGCGCTTTACCAATAAACTAAAATCAGCCAATGCAATTCTGCAGCCGCGGAAGCTATATTATTCTCCTCAATGGCTTGTTTTGGGTGTTAACAATATTTGTAACCTACACTGTAAAATGTGTGATGTAGGGACAAGCACCGAGGATACCAATTTTGCAGTTAACCTGGTTGGAACCCAACCGATGAATATGCCTTTGGATTTAATAAAGAATATTTACGATCAGGCAGCCATCTCTTTTCCTAATACTAAAATGGGATATGCATTTACAGAACCTTTGCTATATCCACATTTAATAGAATCTATACAATACGCCACAGAAAAAAAATTATATACATCAGTTACTACCAACGCCCTTAATTTAAAGAAACATGCCTCTGATTTATGTAAAGTAGGCTTAAATGAAATCATGATATCTTTAGATGGACCAGAGGATATTCATAATTTTATAAGAGGCCATAAAAGCTCATTTCAAAGAGCCATTGAAGGAATTGAACTGTTATTAGAGAATAAATCCAGACCCCAAATTTCGGTATTTTGTGTTATAACCGAATGGAATACTTCGTATTTAAAAACATTTATTGATTTTTTTGCCAAATATCCATTGCATCAATTGGGATTTATGCATACTAATTTCACTCCTCCAACAATAGCGGCATATCATAATCAAAATTGGGGAAATAAATACCCTGCAACGGTTTCAAACATAGAGGAAACTCAAATAGAAAAAACTAATTTAATAGAACTTTGGACCCAAATTAAAGCTATTAAAGAAACC
>JBEIQI010000319.1:0-2882 GCA_040376605.1 Flavobacteriales bacterium
GTAGCCACCGCTGCTGCAACATACCAATGGACATTTACCGGTGGAAGCCCTTCCACTTCAACCCTTAAATACCCACCGGTAGTTTATGGAAGTTCTGGAAGTTTTGATGTTCAATTAATTGTAACGGATGGAGCTATGATTGACACCATCATAAAAAATGTATTTATACAATCCACCCCCAACCTTGGCACCTTTGCATCAGAAGGATTTGAAAATCCAATATTCCCTCCTACCGGATGGAAAAATCCTAATGATGGATTTCCCGGAAACTGGCTATTAAATGATGGGGTTGGCGGATATGCTGCATCAAGTCAATCCATGTATTTTGATAATTATTTTAATGACGTTCAAGGTAATAGAGATCAATTATATACCGCTAAATATGATTTTACCATTCAATATCCTACTTATTTAACCTTTGATGTTGCCTATTCAGAATATGGGGGTCAATACAGTGATACCTTAGCCGTGTTGGCATCAGCAGATTGCGGAAATACCTTCGATACCTTATATGTAAAAGGTGGGGGTACTTTAGCTACTGCTCCAAGTTTTACGGCGGATATTTTTATTCCAACCGCAGGTCAATGGAGAACGGATAGTATCGATATTTCAAACTATGCCGATAATCCGGAATTACTTTTTGCATTTGAAAACAGAGGTCGTTGGGGACAGGCTATTTATGTAGATAATATTAATATATCTACCTATAATGCGGCTGGTTTAAATGAAAATAACAACCATTGGGCATCTAATTTATATCCTAATCCGGCTGGTGATCTAACCAATTTGCATGTAGTTGGTAATTCACAGGGTGAGTTCCTATTATCGATATTCAACAGCTTAGGTCAAATGTTTATGCAGCAAACAATTATTTTAGAAGCAGGCGAGCAAAATATTTTATTGAATACATCCACCATGGCAGAAGGTATATATCAAGTAGTCTTAAGAGATAGAACAGAAATAAAAACCTCTAAAAAATTATTGATAATAAAATAGAAATTAATAGCGGATGTTCTTATCGATAAATTTACTAAATTAGGGCCAAGGCAAAAACGTGACAGTTTCATGTTAGAAATACTATTATTCTTCAAAATTTGTAATACATAATGAAAAAACTGTTTAAAATTCCTCTTAAATCGGTGCTTTTAGTTTCTGCTCTTTCCCTATTTTCTTGCTATAGAAATGTGGAAGATTATTTAGGTTCATATCAGGGAACCTTAATAAAAGACTATAATTTAGGAGGTCCTGAATACTCTAATACGAGTGTTCTTGTTGATGGGGGATCCTAAGCACAATCTATTAAATTTATTGGTTTAGACTTTTCATACTATGGAAATGTTTTAATTAATGAAAACGGAAAAGGTAATGCAACCCTATACACTAGCAGTGATATTCCAGTGCCTGTTGAAGTAGAATTTAAAGGAGATAGCCTACTGTTTTTTTGCTGATTTCAATGTAAACCCTTCGAGTGGTTATTATGTTTATTTCAACGGGAAGAAATAAAAAAAGCCCCGTGAAGTTCATCATGGAGCTTTCCTTTATTGCGTTTTTTTATTAGCGATCTGCGATATTTACATAGTCCCTTTCTTTAGGTCCTACATATATTTGACGAGGACGACCAATTGGTTCTTTGTTAAGTCTCATTTCGTTCCATTGAGCGATCCAACCTGGAAGACGACCTACTGCAAATAAAACAGTAAACATATCCTTTGGAATTCCCATAGCACGATAAATAATACCTGAATAGAAATCTACGTTTGGATATAATTTACGCTCGATGAAATATTCATCATGCAAAGCTACATCCTCCAATTTTTTAGCGATTTCTAAGATAGGATCTTTAATTCCCAATCTATTTAATACATCATCGCAAGCCTTTTTAATAATCTTTGCTCTAGGATCGAAGTTTTTATAAACCCTGTGACCAAATCCCATTAAACGGAATGGATCATTTTTATCTTTGGCTTTTTCAACCCATTTATCTACCGAACCACCATCTTCTCTAATCTTATCTAACATTTCAATTACCTCTTGGTTAGCTCCACCATGCAAAGGTCCCCAAAGAGCAGTTACACCAGCAGCGATGGATGAATATAAGTTGGCCTGAGATGATCCTGCTAAACGCACCGTAGATGTAGAACAATTTTGCTCATGATCCGCATGCAGAATTAATAATTTATCTAAAGCATTTACAACCACAGGATCCATTTCATATTCTTCTGTAGGCATAGAAAACATCATATTCAAGAAATTCTCTACATATCCCAATTTGTTTTTTGGATAAATTACCGGATGACCGATGGAATTTTTATAGGCCCATGCCGCAATGGTTGGGAATTTGGCCAACAAACGAGTCATGGTTAAATTAATCTTTTGCTCTCCCCTATGCGGATTTAAGGACTCTGGATAGAAAGAGGATAAAGCACAAGTTACAGATGAAACTACCCCCATTGGATGAGCAAATGTTGGGAAGGCACTGTAAAACCTGCGCATATCTTCATGGATAAGGGTATGAAGCTTAATACTTTCCGAAAAATCCTCTAATTGCTGCTTAGTAGGCAAATCACCATAAATCAACAAATAGGCTACTTCCTGAAAATCAGAACGTTCGGCCAGCTGCTCGATAGGATACCCTCTATAACGAAGAATCCCTTGCTCTCCATCCAAAAAAGTTATCCCACTTACGGTGGCACCAGTGTTTTTATAACCCGAATCAAGGGTAATATAACCCGTTTGGGCACGCAGGTCATTGATATCAATGGCTTTTTCCTGCTCAGTTCCTTCAATTACAGGCAATTCGTATGTTTTGCCCTGTAGATCTAATTTTGCGATTTCTGACATGTTCTTGTTTTTATAGAAAGGGTAATTATCAAAGTTTAGAA
>JBEIQI010000144.1:0-7523 GCA_040376605.1 Flavobacteriales bacterium
CACCAATATCATCGAACCTCTCCTATTATCAATCGACTTAGATCAATTAAACATCCATTGGAGGTTGCTCAAATTCAAAAGGCTTGTGATATCACGGAAAAAGGATTCAGAAGGTTATTGAAATTTGTAAAACCGGGTGTTACAGAAAATCAGATTGAAGCGGAACTTATCCATGAATTTCTATTTAATGGTAGCAATGGATTTGCCTATGGTCCAATCATTGCCTCCGGCATTCATTCCTGCACCCTGCATTATGTTGAGAATAAAGAAGTTTGTAAGGGAGGTGATATTATTTTGTTGGATGTTGCCGCAGAATACGGCAACTATGCCAGCGACCTTACCAGGGTTTTGCCGATTAATGGGAAATTTAGTACCCGTCAAAAACAGGTATATAATGCCGTTTTGAATGTACAAAAACAAGCCATTCAGATGTTAAAGCCGGGTGCCATCGTTAAAGAGATTAACGAAAATGTTGGAAGTTTGGTAGAAAAAGAATTGGTTGATTTGGGTTTACTTTCTTTAGAGGATATTAAAAATCAGGATCCTGCTTGGCCTGCCTATAAAAAATATTTTATGCATGGGACTTCGCATTTTTTAGGCTTAGACGTTCATGATGTGGGCTATTTTAATGAACCCATACAAGCAGGCATGGTATTTACCTGTGAACCGGGAATTTATATTCGGGAAGAAAGCTTAGGGATCCGCATTGAAAATGATATTCTGGTAACTGAAAATGGACCCGTTGATCTGATGAAAAATATCCCCATTGAAGCCGAGGATATTGAGGAGCTTATGAATAATTAATCCAGATCAAATGTCGTCAAACAATACAACTCAACTATTTCCACCGAAATCCAAGGGTCATTGGCTTCTTGGAGATACCATGGAATTAGTGAAAAGTCCCTTACACTATGTCATTAAACATCAGGAGAAGTATGGTAATCTATTTGAGGTAGATAGTGTTTCACATAAAGTAATGTTTACTACGCATCCGGATGCCGCCAAACATTTATTGGTAGATAATAACAAAGCCTATTATAAAAGTTTTGATTATCAAATCCTAAAAATGGTTTTAGGTGAAGGCTTAATTTCATCGGATGGGAATTTTTGGTTAAAACAAAGACGACTGGCACAACCCGCCTTTCACAAAAAAAGATTGGATATGATGTTTAACATCATGTTAGATGAAACCAAACTTTTATGCGACCGTCTTGACAAAATCAAACAAAGCGGAGCAACCTTTAATTTGAATCATGAGTTAACCACCGTTACTATCAATATTGTAGCGAAAACTCTTTTTGGTACACAAATAGATGCATCCATCGAATCTGTTGGGAAACATATTACTCATCTCAACAATTATATTGTCACCAAAGTAAATAATCCGCTACTCCCTCCTGTTTGGGTTCCCACAGCCAGAAACCAGGCATTTAAAAAAGCCATGAAGGATCTCAATGATATTATTTATAAGATCATTGCTGACCGACGTAAAAATCCGGAAGAACAAGACGATTTATTAGCCATGCTAATGAATGCCCGAGATGAAGAAACAGGTGAAGGGATGACCGATTTACAATTACGAGATGAAATCCTCACCTTATTTGTTGCGGGTCATGAAACCTCCGCCACGTCGTTAAGCTGGATTCTGATTCTACTTTCACAAAATCCTAATTGGATGAATAAATGTAAGCAGGAAGTAAAAGAGGTTATTGGAAATAGATTGCCTAACCTGGAAGATATGATGAAGTTGCCCGTACTAAAAAGAGTTATTGACGAGGCACTTAGGCTATATCCACCAGCATGGATTGTGGGCAGAAAAGCTTTGGAAGATGATCAATTACTGGGCTACCAGGTAAAAAAAGGCTACAATGTTATTATCTGTGTTTACCAAATTCATCGTCATCCGGATTTTTGGGAAAACCCCAACGAATTCGATCCTGATAGATTTTTACCCGAACGAAGTATAAATCGACATAAATATGCTTACTTCCCTTTTGGCGGTGGACCGAGGATGTGTATCGGGAATAATTTTGCATTAATGGAAATGAATATCATCCTTGCCATGATGCTGCAGAGATATACACCAGTTGCCGCAAAGGAAACATTCGAATGGGAATCGTTGGTAACCTTGCGACCCAAAGGAGAAGTCCCCTTTAAATTGAACGATTAATAAGCATTAAAATCTTTCTACCTTTATGGCCTTAAAACCCATATAAGCATGGCAAGAATATTAACGGGCATACAAAGTACAGGAGTTCCTCATTTCGGAAATATCCTTGGAGCCATACAGCCATTAATTGAATTAAGTAATCAACCGGAAAATGAAGCTTTTGCATTCGTTGCTGATTTACATTCACTAACAACAATACGCAATTCTGAAGATCGCAAAATAAATACCAAGGCAGTAGTTGCTGCCTGGATTGCTTGTGGATTTGATTATAAAAAAAATACCCTTTATTTACAAAGTGATGTTCCAGAGGTAACAGAACTTACCTGGTATCTATCTTGCTTTACCCCATATCCTATGTTGGCCAATGCCCATTCTTTTAAGGATAAAGGCGGCAGAATGAGTGAAGTAAATGCAGGGCTGTTTACTTATCCGGTTTTAATGACGGCCGATATTATCGGTTACGACGCGAATATTGTACCGGTTGGAAAAGATCAGGTACAACATTTAGAAATGGCAAGAGATATTGCCAGCGCTTTTAATAATCAATATGGAGAAACCTTTGTAGTTCCGGAAGCCAAAGTAGATGAAAATGTAAAGGTAGTTCCCGGAACAGACGGCCAGAAGATGAGTAAATCATATGGCAATACCATTAATATTTTTCTGCCCGAAAAAGAATTAAAAAAACAAATTGGCACCATTGTTACAGATAGCACACCACTAGAAGAGCCGAAAAATCCTGAAACTTGTAATGTATTTGCATTATATAAACTTATTTCAACCCCAGAACAACAAACACAAATGCGTAATAATTATTTGGGAGGAAATTATGGTTATGGACATGCAAAAGCAGAATTGCTTCAATTAATATTAACTCGGTTCTCAACCGAAAGAGAAATTTTTAAACGGTTAATGGAAAATGATGCTGAATTGGAGGTTATTTTATCGGAAGGGGCGACTAAAGCCAGAAAGATTATTTCTTCGGTCATTCATAATGTCCGTATAAAGCTAGGCTACAAATAGCCTTAACTATATTACTATCAATTACTTAAAAGTAATCAACCAATTATTGTTATCATGCTTCTTTTCGTACTTTTGCCTAGCATCCGTTTATGAAAAAAAGTTTACTTTTTTATATACTTATCGTAGGAGTATTCACGGTCCTGATTTGGTATTTTATCGACCAAGGAGCAGACCTTGTTTCCAACGCAGATAAAAATGCGGTTCCTAAAATTGAAAATGTTAATGGGCCGAAGGCCAATACTTTTGACCTCACTTCCAAGGAATCGGTATTGGATCAATTTAGACACAATATTGAAAATCCTCTGAGCTTATTACTATTGCAGATTATTGTCATCTTGGCAATAGCTAGAATTTTTGGGATTCTATTTACAAAAATTGGACAACCGTCGGTAGTAGGCGAAATTATTGCAGGTATATTTTTAGGGCCATCAGTTGTTGGCTATTTTATGCCCGAAGTCTCCGCTTTTTTATTCCCTGTGGATTCACAAAAAACGCTGCAATTTTTAAGTCAAATAGGTTTGGCGTTTTTTATGTTCATTGTGGGTATGGAGTTAGATCTTGAAAAATTAAAAAACAAGGCTCACAACGCCATTGTAATAAGCCATGCAAGTATTATCGTTCCTTTCTTCTTAGGTATCTTATTAGCAACCAAAATTTATATTGATTTTGCACCAGAAGGGGTTAGCTTTTTAGCCTTTGGATTGTTCATGGGAATTGCCATGAGCATCACTGCCTTTCCTGTATTGGCTCGTATCGTTCAAGAAAGAGGATTAACCAAAACACCACTTGGTGCTATGGTAATTACCTGCGCCGCTGCAGATGATGTTACCGCCTGGTGCATATTAGCTGCTGTAATTGCTATTGTAAAAGCAGGTACCATCATTAGTGCACTTTTCACCATTGGATTAGCTGTTATTTTTGTGGTATTCATGTTATATGTGATTCGACCTTGGCTCAAAAAAATCAGCTCAAAAATTGTTGATAATGAAAAAATAAGCAAACCGGTAGTTGCTATCGCCTTCTTTATCCTTTTAATGTCGGCATATATTGCAGAACTTATCGGAATACATGCTTTGTTTGGTGCCTTTATAGCCGGTGTGATTATGCCACAGAATTTGAATTTTAAAAACATGTTAGCAGGCAAAGTAGAAGATGTTTCTGTATTATTATTGCTCCCTATTTTCTTCGCATTTACAGGCCTTCGAACACATGTAGAACTGCTTAATCAAGGTCATCTTTGGGGAACCTGTATGCTGGTCATTCTGGTAGCTGTAGCCGGTAAATTTGGAGGAAGTGCTCTTTCTGCAAAATTGGTAGGTCAAAGTTGGAAGGATTCCTTGTCCATCGGTGCATTAATGAATACCCGAGGACTTATGGAATTAATTGTACTTAATATTGGTTTAGATTTAAAAATTCTTTCTCCCGAAATATTTGCCATCATGGTATTGATGGCATTAGCCACAACATTTATGACGGGACCTTCGTTGAGTCTGATCAATTTTGTCTCTAAAAAATTGGAAGAATTAAAGGCCAAATAAATGAAATCAATTATTAATCCTGCGCATCAAATGGCCGCTATAAAAAAGTATGGTAATATAATTTTATCATGCAATTAACGGAGTTCATTCACTCTGTTTTATCGCATGATAGATCGGTTACCAGGAGATAATAACCATACCATTACCAGTATGAGCACCTCCTGTATTGTTTTGGTTTACACCTATATTATAGGATCCACCTCCACCACCGCTGGTATTAATATTTCCAGCACCACCGCCCGAATATCCACCTCCACCTGCGCCACAATTGCACCATCCCGATCCAACAGATCCGCCTCCTCCACCTAGTCCAAATGTACCAAAGGTTGTTACCGTATTTGAGGAGGACCCATTAGGCCCAGTGGTGCCCATCATACCTGCAGTCCAACCCAATCCACCTCTACTAATATTATCGCCACCATAGATATAGTCGCCGCCATTCCCTCCTGCTGTACCTCCAGCTCCACCACCACTATTTCCTCCAATACCATCATTCGTGGTTACAGCATGTCTGCCTAGATAAGATGCATCCTGAAAATCAACACCAGCCCCGCCACCGGCAATGATCCAAGGCGTATTGCCTTTGGCAACACCGGTTCCACCACCACCACCACTGGTATACTGCTCATTACTTCCTTGACCACCCACAATGATTGTTAAGGTGTCTCCATCCGAAACATTAAACTTCCCCGACATGATGGCCCCTAATCCCCCAGGATTTGGCCCATTGGTAACTGTGCCACCTTGTGCACCAAAACAGGTAATTACAACCGAATCAATACAATTTACAATAAACTGTTGTGTGGTTCCGGTAAAGAAGAAAGTATCCACTCCATTAGAGGTAGGAATAACATTGATTAAAGTGGTATCCGAATATATTGGATCACAAGTTCCATTCATCACTTCTGCTCTATAATAAGCCGTTGTTAATGGTGCCAAACAAAACGTATCCGTGGTGGCCAAAGAAATATTCGTCCAGCTAATCATATCCGGAGACCTTTGCCATTGAAGGCTTCCGGTGTAAGGGCTTGCAACTAAACAAGCCTGTTCACCTCCACATAAAGTTATTTGTCCATATACCCCAAAAGGTAAAAGCAAAAGGGCCAATATTGTAAATATATTTTTCATAATGTAGAATCCTTATAAATATTATTGAATAGCAATCGTTTTTGAAATTTTTTGAGAAGGAGATTCAACACTCACGATGTAAACCCCTTTAGCCAAATGACTCAGGTCTATTTGATAATTTCCGTCAATCAGAATAGTTTTTGTATAAACCAACTTTCCAATTACCGAGGTTATTGAAATCTTACCTTCCTTTAAAAACTGAGTTGATAAAGTAAAGATTCCGGTTGTTGGATTGGGATAAACCAAAAAGGAGGCAATTGGATTTATATCTTCTATTCCAGAACAATCCAAAACAGTAATCACCACAGTATCTGTTTGAGAACAATTATTTCCATCAGTTACCGTAAACAGATAAGGGGTTGTGATTGATGGATTTGCAGTTGTATTAAGCGCTGCAGAATCCACTATCGATGCAGAAGGGCTCCAATCATAGGTGTAAACTCCATTACCCCCATTTACGTTGCCGGATAAATTGGCTAAGCTACCTGGACAAATTGAACCTCCTGTGCCTGCATTAGCTGTTAATTCAGGATCCTGATTAATGGTAAAGTTAACGAATACCTGTGCTTGTGTTGAAGCTTTTATTAATATAAAACATAGAAATAATAAACAGTACAATTTTTTCATAGAATTGAGATATTTAATCCTACAAAAATAATAATTCTAATTGAATTTAAATTTATTCAAACATCAATATCAACACCCAAATAATCAATACAATGAGCAAAACAAACATAAATACACGGCGGTATTTGTATTTGTATAATGGGGTTTTGTACAACGGGGTTGTTGCCTTTTGATAACGATAGGTGAGCTTTTTAAAATCCTTGGTAGAATTTATTTCCTCCTCCGTTAAATTTTCGGGTTTATTGTTGATGATATATTTGGGGCTACTATCCATTGTATTTCTCCTGAAAGATCTTTTTAAGTTTATCAAGTATCCTGTAAAACTTTACTTTGGCATTGTTCTCTGTAATGCCTAAAATTTCTCCTATCTCCTTAAAAGGTCTGGTTTCAAATATACGTAATTCTATTAAGCCCACTTCATCCGGATCCAAGTGCTGCATTAACTTTCCAACCAATTCTACATTCTCTTGTTGAGGCTGTGAATCCATCTCTTTTAAAAGGAAAACCAGCTGACTATCATCGGCAGATATAACCCGAATTTTAGCGGATTTTCTATAATACTGCGCCACTTCATTAAAAGCAATTCTTATCAACCAGGCAATAAAAGGGGTTCCCTGAAACTGATAGTTTTTTAAATTTAATAATGCTTTTAAAAATACGTCAGCAGCAATATCCGCAGCAATTTCTTTCTCTCTTGTCCTGGCATAAACAAATCGAAATACATGATGATAATACTTATGATAAAGGGCCTCAAAAAATTTCGGCTCCGAATGTGAAGCCTTTATCAGCTCCCATTCCCTTTTCAGTTCTTCATTAGATATTGGTTGATCCTGATCCAAAAAAACAAGGTGTTTAACAGTATAATGCCCGAAGTTACAAAAAGATACAAAAGACCTATTTAAAAGGAAATAACCGATGTAACCGCTGATGAAGGATAAGTTCCTGATTTGGTTGAAAGGGCCGGAGCTACGATAATTGCCTGCTCCCAACCTTCTAATTTCCCCTTAAAAAATTGATGAGATTTTAAAGGTTGAATCTTC
>JBEIQI010000219.1:0-5420 GCA_040376605.1 Flavobacteriales bacterium
CGTAAAAGCCAATTGGCCGTTTGAATGGTTGATCAGCCCATTTTTAGGAGGCATGAGATATTTTTTTCTTCCCTTTGTTTTAATTCTATGGTATATTTTTCAAACATCCAACCAACAAAAAATACTGCCATTTATAATTTATTTATTAGTGATAGGGATGTTTTTCGTTCATGGAAAATGGGTAAGAAGTTCCTTTGTTGATTTAAATTGGAAGAAGGAAGTTCAAGAATACAAAACAACTGGCGATTTAATTATACCCATCAACCCAGTCGGCTGGTATGTAATATTAAAAAAGAAGTAATATGAATATTTTAGATGAATATGTAAAATCAATTCCAACTGATCAAAATATTATTGATTTGTTTAAAGGGGAGTGGTCTTCCAAGCTGCCAGCAACAGAGGCGGGAGACTTAATATCAGGACATGCTGAACTTTTTAATGATCATCGTATTTTTCTGTTGAATGATTACTTTAATTTAACAGGGAAACGGATTCTGGAGTTAGGACCATTGGAGGCGGGTCATACCTACATGATGCATCAAATGGGGGCTGAAAGTATTCTAGCGGTGGAAGCGAATTCCCGGGCATATTTAAAATGTTTGGCGGTAAAGGAGGTTTTTAAACTTACCGAAGCTCACTTTATCCTAGGTGATGTAATGGAGTATATGAAAAATGATCATTCTACCTTTGATTTAATGGTGGCAAGTGGCATTTTATACCATGCAACCTCGCCACCTCAATTTATTGAAGAATGTTGTAAAAAAAGTGATCGGGTATTTGTTTGGAGTCATTATTACAATCCTGAGACCATTGGTAATTACCCTGCTATGATTGGGAAGTTTAGTAAGCTCCATCAATTGGAATATAAAAGTAATATCGTTAAGGCCTGGCAGTTTGATTACCTGAGTTCTTTGGAATGGGCAGGATTCTGTGGTGGGCCTAATCCCTATAGTCTATGGGTAGAAAAAGATTCAATTTTTAAATTATTTCAAGACAACGGTCTAAAGAATATAAAGGTGTTTTTCGACGATCATACCCATCCATCGGGACCCAATATTTGTTTTATGGCAGAAAAATAAATGCAACAAAAGCTGGCAAAATATTTCATCCTGATATCAACCATTGGGAGCATTGGTTTTTATTTTTTAATGGCCAGTAAATATATCGTCAATATTCCTGATGTCGATGATTATGGGTTTTTTTAGGATTAATCAATGGGGTAGATTCAGATCACACATTCAAGGAAAAGGTCGAATCCTTTTTTACACTTCAAAATGAGCATCGACCTTTCACCGCAAGACTTATTTCTCTTATTCAATTTAAACTTACCGGAAAATTAAATTTCACCTGGTTAATGGTTATTGGTAATTTATTTTGAATTGGCTCATTTATTATTTTAACGAAATACTTTAAGCTGAAATGGGGGACCTTATCCTTTTTGTGCTTGGTTGTATTGTTTTTTAACCTGAACCATTGGGAAAATATGTATTGGGCCACGGGTTCATTGCAAAACTTTGGGGTTATCTTTTTAATGCTCCTCACGTTTTATCTATTGCATGTAAGGCCTAAATATCATTTGTTGGCCATACTTCTTGCTCTGCTGGCCTTGTATACAACTGGAAATGGACTCTATGTGTTAATTTTTACGACGATTTATTTGGTGATTAGAGGTAGCTGGAAAATTAGGATATTCTCCTTGGTTTATATGGGGATATTATTGTTTCTATATTTTAGAAATTACCAAAGTCCATCCTATTTGAGCTCGCCATTGACCAATATTATCACAAGACCCGAAATGGTTTTGGAGTATTTTTTCTCCTATTTTTCTGGTTCTATCTATTTATTGGGATTTTATGAGAAATGGTTCGTTTTGGTTTTAGGGATATTAATTTTTGTTTTAGCCTTTGGGTACTCATCAAAACCTTCCAATCGAATTCATTTATTTTATGGTTACCTTATTTTGTTTGTTAAGTGCAGCTTCTGCTGCTGTTTCGAGATCCGATATGGGCTATTTGCAAGCCCTTGCACCCAGATATTAGGTTATCCAAAAATTGTTATACGCCATGATTGGCTTTGTTTTTTGCCGTCATTGGAAATCTCCCACGTATATTCAATCGTTTTTTGTTGTCGTCATGATTGGTTTTTTTGTTTTAACTTATACAGGTAACCAGGGCCAAATAAACAAGTACCATCACATGTTCAAAAGATCGTCCTATTGTCATAGTAAAGAAAAATTATTTAATGGTTATGTATTTCCTATCCCGGTTGTGGCATGGCTCATATTGCTCGAAGCTGAATCAAAAGGGTTGTATACCATGCCTAAGGTAGATGGTAATTATAATTGTATTGATCCTTAATTTACTAAGGATATTGACTCAAGTCTAGGTCTTCTTTTGGTAGATTTCCTTTTTTTGAAACTACATAAACATCTTGTAATCCACCAAATCCTCTTTTATATCTTCTATATTTTAATTCCGGATCGATCGTTCTTAATAGCTCTGATACATAGTTTTCAGTAGTAAAACTAACGCCGTAATTTTCAAGTGAAGTAATTCTATCTTCCACAAACCCAAACGGAGCATCCTCATTGTTTAAAGCGTATACGTGGTCTTCGGTTGTTTCATTGGGATAAATAGACATATCATGTACACTGAAGATCAAGAGTCCTTCCGGTTCAGACATGCTCAATAATTGAATGAGCCATTTATTATATAAATCTTTATTTAAATGGCTAAACAAGGATCCAACAAATATTACCTGAAACTTATCTGAAACGGTCACTTCGAAAGGATCATAGGATGAATAGAATCCATTTACGCCTAAATATTGTTTCTGGAAATCAACGGCTTCGGGTTTTATATCGCTGGTATAAATTTTTTCAGGAGAATAATAGCCCGCAAGGAATCTTGTAACCCTTCCATATCCACTTGCAAAATCCAATAGCTTGCCCTGAAGTTGATCATTTCCATTGGCCGAGGTCATAATACGTCGGATGATCTTAAAGCCATTTAATCCGGTACTTAGATAACTATGATAAGATTTTGGATATTCACCAATATGCAAAAGTGAGTATAAAAACATGATATCATTTTTTGCAATTCCTTCATAAAACGGAAAGTTAATTCCAAATTCCGATTTAAATTGATGAATAAACTGAGCGGTTTTTATGGATATTGGATATGTTTCCGGCATGTTTTGAAAATAGAGCATGTTGCACATTTGCGACTTGGTATTTTCATACGTTAATTTAACATACTCGTCTTTTAAGAAATTTCTATCGCTAACCACAAGCCCCAAAACCCTTTCATTTTCTGATAACCTGGATTCGTATTTTTCATCAAGACCCTTTAAAGAATTACCTACTGATTCCAGGTTGTTGGTGGTACTTACCGTAAGCTGGCTAAGATTGTTGATATGTTGGCTAAGATCGGCCACTTGTCTTTCTAACTGATCAATTCTATTGGCTCCGGAACTGTCCCGAATAATTCTTCTAAATTGATTTCTCCAGGATAGTGGTAATAGTTTTTTAAATAAGTTGAACATGGTTATTCTTCTAAAAATTTATGAATAAGTTTTTCGGAAATTTCGTGGATGACAATATTCGGTTTTTCTTGTTCGATAATGGCCCAATCAAACACATGCGTCCATACATAAATAGCCGTGGAAGATTCTTCTGAAATAAATTGTACCATTCCATTTCCAAACGAATCTTTAAACATCAAGGTTTTAGGCTTGGTGGTATCTGGGTTAATCGTAAGTATTGTTGGCTGACTTGAAACATAACTAGGGTATACTGGGCCTGGCAAATACTGTATCTTATCTAATGATGGAGAGGTAAATTTATAATCCTTATCGGGGATATTGTAAGCGTTAATCATACGGGCTAAATCGCCTTTGGTAAATTCAAATGGAACAATTGTATAATCTTTAGCAATATGTGAACTAACGTCAGGGATAGTTTGATGAATTTGCTCCAATAATAATTGAGAGGCAATAAATGCGCCCATATTCGACCAATGTAAATCTGTTTGATAATAGGGCTGACTGTTCTTCGTTTCTTTAAGGAGCGCTTCGGTGGGGTCAATAATATAGTTGATTCCTTTAGATAATAAATATTGTTTGGTTTGTTCCCATCGGGTATTTTGATCTACGATGGTATATTTTTTTTGAATATATTCGGGATAAATAGTTTGTTTATTTGGGGCAATGAGAATATAATATTGAATCCCCATTTTTGCCAACCGATTTTTTCTATATTCAAGATTATGATAAATCTCTTCAAGTTGATCTAACCTAAATTTTCGAATGCCTCTATAATCCTCCATTAGGCTATCTTCAACCGTATATAACCAACCGCTTTTTCCAATCAATACCTTTTCGGGGACCGGAGAACTCTTCCAAAGTTTTGTTTTATAATTGGCATACAATTGAATATACTGCGATCGAAGCCCAAATTGATCCTCGAAATAGGTATTGTATTTTTTTAAGTAGGATTCCCATTCAAAAATATTCCATTTGGGAGATTCTGCTTTGACCCTGAATTCTGCATTATCCTTATCTACATTGAGACCAAGTATTAATAAATAAAATGGAGTTGAAATCAGGGTCATAAATCCTATCAGGAGCACAAGTCTTGAAGGCTTAATTTGGCTATTGGTTATTTTTTTTCCAAAAATAATCCAGAGACCTAAACAAATGATGAATGAAATAATTACCGGAATCGTTTTATTCGATTTTTTTTGGCCTAATCTTATGAATTCCGGGTTAATATCGAAGTTAGATATTACATATCCATCCTCTCCATTTGTGGAAACTTGCAACTCCTGATCAACTACTTCAAATTTATCTATATCATTAGCTGCCAGGAAATATTTTAAAATTTCGGAAGAATAGAAGTTTTTCTGTCCATATCCATTTACGATACTTATTCTTTTTATTCGATAGTTGGAGGGAAGGGCTCCAAAATCCAATCTCAGAGATTTTAAAATGGTATCATTCGGCAGCATAAGTTTTACTACCTGAAATTCACTACTTGCTTGGCAATTTACAGATACCTGATCATTTAGGTTGTAGTTATTTCCGATATTATAGAAGATTTGAATGTTTTCTACTTGGTTGCATTGAAATTCTATTTCAATGGATGGTTTCTTTTTGGTAGAGAATAATCTCGAGGAGCCAAGATATATGGCTCCAAATACCATGAGTCCTGATAACCCAAGCACCAGAATCCTTAACGTTTTATATATTAATCCATTTTTCAAAATCTAAAATATATAAATGGATTATAGGTGGATACTGCCAGATAACTAATACTTAATAAAAATATACCCAATAAAAAAACATGATAGGTAAATTGTAATCCTTCTTTTTTTCTGAGAGTTCTTATAAAGGATACTTTGCGTAGATAAATATGGATTGGC
>JBEIQI010000023.1:0-20452 GCA_040376605.1 Flavobacteriales bacterium
CGTTCAATGCCAATAAATACTTATCGAATAATTTAATTAAAATCAAATATTCAGTTTCTTCTAAATTGCGTACTTGCTTAATATTAGCTAGTTCCCGTTCAGCCAAATCATAATCTTCTTTAATGATATAATAAATCAAATAAAGCACTCTATAATAGACCCTCACCGCCAATTCAAAAGATTGTAAATTTCCTGGAAGAATCTTTTTTATCCCTTTAACATCCTCTAAAAAAATATAACAATTACATTTCATGGTATAGATTCGTTCCTTTACAATAGGCTCAACATCCAAATTATCCAATTCATCTAAATATTTAATGGCCTTTTTATATTCCTTAATTTTTAATAAGGTGGTACAATAGTTAAATAGTAATGCATTCCTTGCAGTAAAATTTCCGAAATCTGGATGAGCCAATATTTTTTCGAAGATGGAGGCTGCTTGCTTATAGTCGCCAGCCATGGAATACTCCATGGCCATGGCCGACATACAGGCCAATCTTTCTTCCTCTTTCAAAAATATTTCAATTTCATCGTCTAAAAGAAGTAAAGCTTTTTGCAACAATTCAACGGCCTGCAATCCTGAATGAGAATAGGCTAAAGATTTTAAATGATAAAATTGGGCTACTTTATTCTTTGTTTTTTCCAATTGTACTTCAAATGAAGATAAATTAGCAAATGGCAAATTGGTCTTACGCAAATTGGCTGAAAGTTTATAAGCTCCAGCCTTTATAAATTCAGCATAACGAACTTCCGCAGTAATATATTCTCTTAAATAGTTCAAATGATCCTCCGCAATAGATTGTAAAAGTTCTAATTTATAGTGATAGGAACTTTTGCTATACTGGGTTGTATGAAACAGTACCCTGTTAATATTTAATAATCCATGCCAGGCATTTTTTTTCTTCGCAATTTCCAACGCCTCTTTAATATACTTTTCGGACTCTGCAATTAATACACGTTTAATACACCATTGAGCCATTACATAAGGTTTATAATACTCTACAAAAGCGGGTACATCCGTTGGGGTATTTTCCAATACAAAAGATTCTAATTTCTTTTTTAAAATACTTAATTCGTTCCTTAGCAAATAATCATTCTGGGGGTGACGTTTCTTTTTAAAAATCCTCCTAAAAATTTCATCTTTATCAATCTCACCATTTCTTTTCCTAATCATCGAGGAAATTTTTCGACTATTGGTCCCTGCCCCGGTCCCTTCAAGAAAAGAATCAAACTCTTCGGAGGTAAATTTGGTTAAAATTTCATATACCATAGCATATACAATTTATACTATATAACTAACTGATTATTAAGCACTAAGTGTACTTTATTATGTATAAATATAGTAATTATAATATACAATTTAAAAAATGTTACCATATATAAAAAGGAATACTCGCCGTACAATTGTGTTATAATTAAACAAGCGCATGAAAGCCAGAACATTTTTAATTGCCTCATTGATAGTCTTTGTAGGCAGTTGCACTCCACCAACCGAAGATCCTAACAATGATGATAATTCACCGGGTGTGGATGAATACTTTAGAGTAGATATTAACGGCAATCATTGGGAAGAAGAAAATGATGAAAGGATTGCGGCAGTCCTATCGGATTTTGGAAGCGGACCTATTTATGGCTTTACGGCCACCCGCCAACTAGACTCAAGTTATTTTTTTTACAACATTCCATATTTTGCCAGTAATGATACTACCTGGAACTTGAGCACAATACCATCCGCAATGGGACTTACTTTTATGACAGATTCTATATACAATGATGTAACCTCCGGGACCTTGCATATCTCAAGAACAAACATAAATAGCATGGAAGTATTTACAGGTACATTTACTTATACCGGATTAGAATTACTTCACAATTCTCCAGCCAATTTTGCTAACGGAGAATTTGTTATTGCCCGCCTTTTATAAATAGTAACTAACCACAGCCAAATAAAAGAAGCTGCTCAGTAACGGGCAGCTTTTTTGTTTTAGTTCTTAACTATTTTAAATGTTTTGTACTGACCATCCAATTCTAATTGCACAAAATAAATCCCATTGGCCAAATCAGAAATTTCTATAGAAATAAAATCACTATTTTGAACAAATCGTTTCTTCACTAACTTCCCCGAAATATCATAAACATATAATTGAATATTTTTTAACTCTTCTTTGAAATCAATATTGATCCTATCATTTGTTGGATTAGGGTAGATAATTATATTTATTTGATTTAACAACTCTACACCAATACTACTGCAATCTATCGTGGTAATGTCCTGCAAGGTAATAGTATTCAAAACAACATTTGTTACGACAGGAGCATTGTAATCAAAAAAGATTCCCGCAACATTTTGAATAGTAGCACCTTCTGAAACTGTAATTTTAGGCTCTACAGTATAAATTACATAACCATGACTCTCTGGTTCGTTTGCAGTGCTATCTGGTAAGTAAATATTATCGAATCTAAAATTCAGAATGTTGCCTGGCAATATTTCTGCAAATACAGGATGGCTTTGCCCTACTATGCGGAATGAATTTAGATCCAGGTCAGCATCCAAACCATCACGGATATAAATATTTATAGCTTCAGCATTACCTGTATTTTGAAATTGTACAGTATAGGTAAGCAGTTGATCTTCTTCAATGGTTCCATTACTACAAATACCCAAAGGATACACTGATTTTATATTAGGATCATATGAACTTATGATCGGTATCTTATACTCTTTTAAATTATTAGATTGATTTACATCACCTAATATAGGGTCCAGCATAATTCCAAATGTTACTGTATCACCAGGGAGAAGGGACAAATCTACATCTACGAAGATTTGTGGATTAAAATGAGCCGAATCAAAATTAATGTTTGAGAAATTCCATTGAATAGTATCACCCGATACTAAATCTGGTGCAGGTATAGCAGAGGTAAAATGGATATTCGGATCTAAAACAAATTTTGCAGAACCTGAAACTGGTAAACAACCATCATTATAATAATCAAGCCATAGATCGGCACCAAATCCGGAACGGAGCGAACCAAAAACAGCATTTCCATTCAGTTCAAAATTTGCATTTACCAGTGGTCCATTAACAGCAACTGTCGAATTTCTTATGCACGAATTTGAATCAATGAGTGTAAGAGTATAAATACCCGAAGTATCAAAGCTTCCAATGGAATTAAGCAAGGGGGCAACCGTATTCCAGCTGTAGGAAATGGGATTAGCTGCTCCAAATGTTGTAGTAAATGCAGATCCGGGATTCAAACAAGTTGCATTAAAAACACTATCCACTCTAAGTGTAACATCAGAACAAATCCCCTGACCCAATTTCAAAATAAAAATGTCAGAATTACCACCACTAAATAATGTAACATTTGCAGGCCCTGGATCAAAATCCATTGTCCAGTTAAAATAACCTGTATAGTGAATGTCTTTGTGATTGCTTACAGCTATGTCAGCTATATGAGCCCCACCTAATGGATCCGTTATAGATGTAGCCCAAATGAAATCACCATCAAGATTGTATTTAGCAAAAAAGTTATTATAGGTATTAGGACCTGCAACGTTATATACTCCAAGCCCCGGATCAAAGTCAATGGTATTCACAAAGTCACCTGCAAGGTATATATTTTGTGTATTATCCATTTGCATCACTCCAATAGTTTGACTGCCGGTTCCCGTGATTTGCTTAACCCATATAAGGCTTCCCATAGAATCTAACTTCATAAAATAGGCATCGGTTTCATCGGAAACTAAAACCTGGCTTGCAGGACCCGGATCAAAATCGAATCCTCCGTAAAAACCTCCGGCAATATAAATGTTTGAATTAGTATCCAAACATAATCCCTCTACATCGTCAGAGTTACTGCCACCAAAATACTTCATCCATGAAATAGTTCCTGTTGGATCTAATTTTAATATAAAAATGTCATAATTAAAGCCATTGGCTGTATAAGTACCGGGACCATTATCAAAATCAACGGAATTATTAAAGTTTCCTGTAATATATATATTCCCAGCCCCATCCATCTCCATTTCCTTGGGTACAACAACAGAAGGGAAACCAATTCCATCGGTATTATAAGTCCATACAAAATCACCGGAGCTATTAAGCTTTGTTATAAAAAGATTTGTACTTGCAGCTGTAGTGGTAATAAAATAATTAATTGCTGTATCGGGATCAAAGTCAACGGTTCCATAAAACATCCCCATGATAAATACGTTACCAAAAGCGTCTGTGAAAATATCATTTCCACCAGCATTTCCATAATCGCCGACTACCTTTGACCAAACTAAATTTCCTGCATTATCAAATTTGGTTGTAAAACCACAATCATTTGATCCGCTGTAAACTTGCAGTCCAGGTCCAGGATCCAGATCCGTCATAGGACAAATAGATCCGGTTAGGTAAATGTTACCTAAATTATCCATATGAATTGCATGTACATAATCATTTATAGAACCGCCAAAAGTCTTTACCCATTGCAAATTACCTGATGAATCATGCTTGCTAATAAAAATATCCCTAAACCCGTGGGATATTATTGTAGACACACCAGGGCCTGAATCAAAATCTGTAGTGTCCCAGAAAACACCTGTCGTATAAACATTCCCATTTAAATCTGTCAATAGCGAGATCCCTTCGTCCTGATATTGATCATGCCCCATTTTGATTACCCAATCAAATGATTGAGCATTTAACTTAACAACCAATGTCCCCAAAATGATAAGACAAATTATCGAAATTTTTTTCATGCTGGCTTTTTGGGTTTACTAATATACAATAATTCAAATGCCGAAAAACTGATATGTCACAAATGGATCTGCGGAATATTAGGTCCAGAAAATAAGTTTAAGAAAATTTGTAATAACCATTACGGCTTAATATCATCGTCAAGGCTCTGATCCAACCTCGGCAAATCTTTTTGAATATCCTTATCCGTTTCAGCAATGCTTTTTTTAAGATCGTCAATATGCTTATCCAACGGACGTTTAATAGAATCTCCGATATCCTTTAAATTAACATCACCTGCACCGGTTTGTATTTCTCTCTTGATACTATTGGTAGCATCTTTAAGTTGACGATATCCCCTTCCTAATCCACGAGCTAAATCTGGAATGTTTTTTGATCCAAAAAACATAAGAATAAACAGTAGAATTACTAAAAACTCTCCTCCACTTACATCAAACAATAATACTACTGTATATATACTATGCATTATGCAAACATCAATACGGGGTTCTCTAACATTAATTTAAAAGTATTTAAAAAGGCTGCTCCCATAGCACCATCCACTACACGATGATCACAACTTAAAGTAACCTTCATAATATTTCCTGGAACAATGGCTCCATCTTTTACTACAGGAACCTGGCTAATTCCACCCACAGCTAAAATACAAGCATCAGGTGGATTAATGATGGCGGTAAACTCATCAATACCAAACATTCCTAAATTAGAAATAGAGAAGGTGTTACCTTCCATATCAGCTGGTTGAATTTTTTTATCCTTGGCCTTTTGAGCAAAAGCTTTCACCTCTGTTGAAATATCCGAAAAAGATTTATGATCAGCAAACTTTACTACCGGCACCACTAATCCATCCGGCACAGCAACTGCAACTCCAATATGCACATGTTGATTATATCTGATTTTATCTCCTAACCAGGACGAATTTACATTTGGATGTTTCCTCAAAGCCATGGCCACTGCTTTAATAACCATGTCATTAAAGGAAATTTTATCCCCGGTCATTTCGTTATATGCTTTACGCGAACCAATGGCATTATCCATGTTAATTGACATGGTTAAATAAAAATGGGGAGCCCCATTTTTGCTTTCACTTAAACGGCGAGCAATTGTTTTACGCATATTAGATACCGCCACTTCGGTATAACCTTCTGTGGCTGATACTACAGCTGCACCTCCTTTAAAGTTCTCAATATCTTTTTTAATAATACGACCACCATCACCACTTCCTTTCACCATAGAAAGGTTCACTCCTTTGTTTTTAGCTAATGCTTTAGCTAAAGGAGATGCTTTAACACGGCCATTATTGTCGCCAGCAGAACCAACAGAGGTTGTTTCTGCAACTACCGCCGTTTCAACCTTCACATTTGATTCGGTTTTCGTTTCAGCTTTCTCTTCTACTTTTTTGGGAGCAACACTACCTGCACTTTCCAACACCGCTTTATAATCCTCCCCCTCTTTCCCTAAAATTGCCAATACAGAATCTACCGGAGCACTTCCACCTTTTTCAACTCCTATATATAACAAAACCCCATCCTGAAAACTTTCGAATTCCATGGTAGCCTTATCGGTTTCAATTTCTGCTAAAACGTCACCCGTTTTAACTTTATCACCCACTTTTTTATGCCATGCGGCAACGGTACCATCTGTCATGGTATCACTTAGTTTGGGCATTCTAACGATCTCTGCCATCGTAATATTATTTTCGTTTTTTAATTAGTCTTCTTTAATAAAAGGGTAATTTTTCTCAGCATACACATCTTCGTATAATTCCGATGCATCTGGATATGGAGATTCTTCGGCAAACTGAACACTTTCTTCAACCAAAGCATTTACTCGTTCTTCAATGGCTTCAATTTCTTTTTCTGTTGCCCATTTGTTTTTTTGAATTACACTTAAGGTCCATAAAATCGGATCCTCTTCTTTAAAATTCTCAACCTCTTCCTTGGTTCTGTATTTTTGTGGATCACTCATCGAATGACCTTTATAACGATAAGTTTTCACCTCCAACAAGGTAGGTCCATCACCTTTTCTAGCCCTTGCAGCAGCATCAGCAACTGCATCATGCATACTTTCTGGTTTCATTCCATCCACCTGAAAACTTGGCATCTCATAAGATAAACCCAACTTATATAAATCATGCACATTCGAACTACGTTCAACCGAAGTCCCCATGGCATACATATTATTTTCAATAATAAAGATCACCGGAAGTTTCCACAACATTGCCAAATTGAACGCTTCATGCAAAGCACCCTGGCGCACTGCACCATCACCCATATAACATAAAGTAACCCTGTCGTTGCCAGCAAACTTATCTGCAAAAGCCAAACCAGCGCCTAATGGAATCTGGCCACCCACAATTCCATGTCCACCAAAAAATCGTAATTCCTTGCTAAACATATGCATCGATCCACCGTTACCTTTAGAGCAACCAGTCATTTTTCCATACAACTCGGCCATCATATATTTAGGGTGCATGCCTTTGCTTAAAGGATGAACGTGATTTCTATAACCGGTAATCATGTTATCATCTAAACGGATGGCACTAGCCGAACCGGCCACTACCGCTTCTTGTCCAACATATAAATGACAAAATCCACGAATTTTTTGTTGAATATATAAATGCCCTGCTTTTTCTTCAATTTTTCGCCACATGAGCATATCTTCATACCATTTAAGGTAAGTTTCTTTTCCAAATTTCGATTTGGTTTTTACCTCTGGAGCCAATGTTTCTTTAGCCATAATTCAAGTATAATAGGTAACAAAGTTATAATAATAGTTCAAGTTTTAATGCTATTTTTTCGAAGCTTTTCCTGCTGTTTGCTTTAGTGCAGCCTGTACCAAGCAGGCCATGCCAAAGCCTCGGCTGGTGCGCTAAATCCATAGCTACTCGCCTCTGCTGCCATGGCCAGCGTGCTGCAGGCTGCAGCTATCGCTTCCATCAGGGCTATCCATTAGAACCTAAAAATAAACGGTAAAATATCATCTACCTTATCACAAACCAATAAGGTACCCTCCCCCGATTCGAAAAGAAGTTGAATAGGAGCACTTTGCCGGTTTTGGTATTCGGCCATAACCTGGCGGCAGGCACCGCAAGGGGAATATACTTTTTTGGGGTCCTTTAGTTTTGATTTAATGGCCACTACCAACTTCACAATGGTTTGTTCGGTCCGGTTAGCCCCCACGTAAAACAATAAACTACGCTCGGCGCATAAGCCAGATGGATAAGCTGCATTTTCCTGATTGGAGGCTGTAAAGATCTCCCCATTATCCAATAAACAAGCGGCACCCACACCAAAACCCGAATAGGGAGCATAGGCATTTTTGGCAGCATCCATTGCCCTATCGTATAAACTTTTATCTGCCGGCAATAGCTCCTCAAAACTATATTCAGTAAATGCCAGCTTTAATTCAACCTTCTTCATTAATATAAAGATAATAAAACCCACAGGATTTGTTAGATTTGTCTAAGTTTTTTAAAATTATGGAAATAAAATTCGAACTGAGCGCCAAGCATCTGGCCGCCAATATCATCATAACTGATGCAGACCTAAAATGTCTTAAAAACTATCAATTCGATAAAAAAGAAACAGCCTTTATTAAATCTGAACTAGCAGGTAAAGATGGGAAGGATATGGTTTTTATCAACCAATATGATACTTTCTTTTTCCTGATAAAATTGGCTGACATGGCTACTCCTCAAGGAATAGAGAAAATGCGTTTACAGGGTAGCAAAATATTTGGTCAGCTAAAATCCATGCAACTGCATGAAGTGCATATCGATGGAATTGTATCTGCTCCTGCAGCATTAGCATTAGCAGAAGGATTGGCTTTGTCTGCATATCAGTTTGACAAATACATGTCAAAGCCAGCCAAATATCAATTCAAAAAATTAAGTATTGCCGGTAAAATTGATAAAAAAGAAATAGAATTTCTTTCGAATTTAGTAGAGGGAACCTTTGTTGCCAGAACCTTGGTAAACGAGCCTGTATGTTATTTAACAGCCGAAAAACTAAGCAAAGAAATTGAAAAACTATCCAAAAAAGCAGGCTTTAAATTTGAATATTTTACCAAAAAGAAAATTGAGAGTTTAAAAATGGGAGGACTTCTGGGAGTGAATAAAGGAAGTAAAGACACCCCTACTTTTAATATACTTGAATACAAACCGGCCAAATCAACTAATAAAAAACCGCTAATTTTAGTAGGTAAAGGAGTTGTATTTGATACGGGTGGAATTAGCTTAAAACCATCTGCCTCCATGGAGCAAATGAAAGGCGATATGGCAGGAGCAGCAGCCGTTATAGGGGCCATCTATGCCATTGCAAAATCCAAACTACCATATCATGTAATAGGATTAATTCCATCTACCGATAATAGAATTGATGCCGATGCTATTGTGGTGAGTGACATTCTTACCATGGCAAGCGGAAAAACGGTGGAGGTATTAAATACCGATGCCGAAGGACGATTGATTTTGGCCGACGCATTACATTATGCAAAAAAATATAATCCAGAATTGGTGATTGATCTGGCAACCTTAACAGGAGCTGCAGTGGCGGCCATTGGAGAATATGGAATTGTAGCCATGGGTAAAGATTCGGATGTTGCCTATGCTGAATTGGAAAAAGCCGGTCATGATGTATACGAAAGACTGGTTAAATTTCCACTGTGGGATGAATATGGCGATTTAATTAAGTCGAATATTGCAGATATTAAAAACATTGGAGGTCCAAAAGCAGGAGCCATTACTGCCGGAAAATTCTTGGAGCATTTTGTGGATTATCCTTGGATACATTTAGATATTTCCAATGCTCTATTGGATTCACCTCGTGGTTACAGAACAGTTATTGGTACAGGTGCTGGGGTTAGATTATTGACCCAATTTGTAAAGAATAAATTGAAATAAAATTGCATGATGAATAAGGCCACTGGAAAAGAAAAAATAAAAATCGGAATTACCATAGGTGATTTTAATGGTGTGGGACCTGAATTGATTCTAAAGACATTTGATGACCTGGAAATTTTAAATTCATTTATTCCGGTTATTTATGGTTCGGCAAGGGTGTTTTCCTTTTATAAAAAATCAGTAACTGCCGAAAATTTTGTTTACCATGCTATAAAGTCAGCAGATGAAGCTCAAGCAGGTAAAATAAATTTAATTAACGTTTGGCAGGAAGAAGCTAAAATTGAACCGGGCGTTTCAAATGAAACAGGCGCCAAATATGCCGTGTTAAGTTTAGAAGCCGCAACAGCCGATTTATTAAGTGGTAAAATAAATGCATTGGTTACCTCCCCAATCGACAAAAGCCATTTAGAAAAAGTTAATTTCTCCTTTCCGGGACATACAGAATATTTTGCCAATAAAGCAGGAAAAGAATCCATCATGTTATTGGTACATGAAAACCTCAGGGTTGCTTTAGTTACAGGACATGTGGGCATTAATAAAATATCTGGTTCATTATCTAAAGAGCTCATCACAAAAAAAGCACAACTATTAAAAGAGACTTTAATTAAGGACTTTTCTATTTCCCGACCTAAGATTGCTGTGTTGGCCTTAAATCCTCATGCAGGAGATCAAGGTAAATTTGGAACCGAGGAAATTGAAATCATTAAACCATCTATCGAGTTTTTACAAGACAAGGGAGTGTTGGTCATGGGTCCATTTTCGGCAGATGGTTTTTTTGCCAGTGGAAATTTTAAAAATTACGATGGTATTTTAGCCATGTATCACGATCAGGGCCTCATTCCATTTAAAACCTTGGCAGGTATTGGAGGCGTTAATTTTACGGCAGGATTAGGATTTATTAGAACATCACCCGATCATGGTCCGGGTTTCGATTTGGCCGGAAAAGACCAAGCCGATCCAACCTCCTTTAGAGATGCCTTATATTTAGCGGCGGATTTATATTTAACTCGAACAAACAATAAAGAATACAGTAAAAATCCATTAAAAACTTTAAGTGGAGATTTGCTTAAAGCTCAGGATGAGCCATTCATTGAAGACAAAGAATAATTCTTGCCATTAGTTTTGATGAAAGATTTTGTTTATTCACCTCAGGTTAATTTCAATAGTTATAAATTTATGTACCAAAAGGCATTTTTTATTGGTACAAAAAACAAGCTCTACATTTGCCCTTCCGAAAAAGATGCCATACCGAACAATGGAGGCAGACCCGGATCTATCTTTAATTTAATAGATGGCAAAAAAGCCGAGATCTATTTATTGGAATTAGTTTCGAACCCAACTACCGATGCAGATAAGATTCATGAGGTATTTACCGAATTAATACAAAGAAATAATGCTGATGGTGAAAACAACGTGGCATATATTGATTTGACCGAATTAAAAAGATTACGTATTGATAACAATTGGATGGGGGCCGGAATTATTACAGGTTATAGCACCAATTTATTAGGAGATAAAAATGCCATCACTGGTTTTGGTAAAAAATACAAGAAAGATATTGTAGAGTTTTATAAGCAATACTACCCACTCAATAAACTATTGAAGGCAGAGGAAAATTTTCAATAATTATTATTCAGTTACCACTGCAATTATTCTAAATCCTTCGCATGGATAGCCTTCTTTATGATAGGTATTTCTAAATTCAATGGTACATTCACCACCCGGATCGAACCAACTTCCGCCTTTAGTAAATCCTTCCTCCTGAACCATTTCACGAACATTCCCTGTCATACAAAAAAGACCGTAGGCATTGGGCCAATAATTTAATACCGGCGCAGTTATATCGGCTGTATTATTCATTTGAAAGTAATAGTCCCATCGGGTATTAGAAGTATACTTCCTTACCGTTAATTTCCCATTTTCATCTCGGATAATACTTCCATTGTCTGTCCTTCGGAAGTTGGCCATAAAATCACCATTCCAAGGACCCGAACCCATGGTCATATAGGGTCCTTTCCATGAAAAAATGGCATTGGTATCGCCGCCTGACGCAGCTACCATCCATTCATGTTCGGTGGGTAACCTAAATTCAATTTTTTTATTTTTCCAATCCTTTAATTGAATGGTTTTTACCTTCTCTCCTAACCAAGCGCAAAACAACAATACACCTTGTCGCGGTACTTGTATCACCGGATATTCGCTATAGGCAGGATGAGAATAATAATAATCTACATAGGCCAGGTTGTTTGTCCCCCAAGCATTGCTATCCGGCAATGAAACTTTTACTTCATCAACTCGTCCTTGGTTTTGTAAATCTGCAATAAACAGTCGATACAACATATTGGGAACCTCCACTTTCATCATATAAAAACTTTGGGTGGTTTGTACTTCGCCTTTATCCCTTCGGTATTGACCCGGAAGAATCAGCGAAAAAAAAGTTTCGATGTTGGCCAGATCGACGCGAATACCTTTGGCTTTTTGAGCACGGGAAGCAAACTTAATGGGTTTAATTTTATAAGGTTTAGGCTGAGCAAGAAGAGGTAGGCTTAAGCCCAATACCAGGATAAGGGAAGTAATAAATTTTCTCATACAACGTAGTTAAGGTAAATATTAAACGCTGGGGGTTTGGGTTTAGTATGGGCCGAAATCCGCCAGTGGCAGTGTGTCAAAGCCATTTGCTGGGGGGCAAACGGCCTTAATAGTGGGAATTATAACCCAAAACAAGCATTTTAAGCCTTGAACCCTTTGAACTTTCAACATAATGCGTATCTTTGTCGCCCAATTTTACCCTTTGTGAAGAAAAATACTGAATATATTATTCCTTACGAAGGCCTCAAACAAGGACCTCATCGTTTTGAGTTTGAGATAACAGACAAGTTCTTTGAGTCTTTTGAAGCCGAACATGACTTTCATGATGTGCATATTCAAATGAATGTGGATTTAATGAAAGACATTACCATGTTGATTTTTGACTTTAAACATGAGGGAACCGCCAAAGTAACCTGCGACAGGTGCTTAGCTGAAATACCTCAGCCCGTAAAGTCAGAGAATAAACTGATTGTAAAATTCGGAGATAACCGCGAAGATGATAATGAAAGCATTATCACTTTACCACAAGGAGAATATGAAATTGATCTATCCCCTTTTATCTACGATTATATCTGTTTATCTTTTCCATGGAGGTCAGATTGCTCGCAAATGAAAGAAAGTGAAAAACCTTGTGATATGGAAGTTTTGAAAAAAATTGACTTATTACAAGCTGATAATGAAGAAAATAAAGAAGAGGACCCACGTTGGGAAGCTCTTAAAAAGTTAAAATAATAGGTATTAAAATTAAAAATTACAGAAAATGGCGCATCCTAAACGAAAAATATCGAAAACCAGAAGGGATAAAAGAAGAACCCACTATAAAGCTACTTCTGCAACAATTACCACTTGTCAAGAGACTGGTACTGTGCATCAGCGTCATAGAGCCTATTTTGTAGACGGAAACCTCTACTATAATGGCAAATTGGTTGCAGAAGCCAAAGCTGAAGCTTAATTTGGTTAAAATATATGATTGTCCGGCAATTCCTAGTGGTTTTGCCGGATTTGTTTTTTATTTAAACCAAAGTTCTTTGGTTTTATATACTTATCTTATATTCGTGCTGCTTTTAGCTCCTAACTAAATTACAAGAGAATAAAGAATGAAAATCGGAGTTGATATTTTAGGTGGAGATTATGCTCCCGAAGCCACCCTTAAAGGCGTGATGCTTGCATTTGAAGAGTTTGGACAGAACTGCACATTTGTGCTAATTGGTAATGAGGAGGAAATGAAAGCCGCTTTGTTAAAGGAAAATTTCCCTATTGACAAGGTAGAGTTTTTTCATGCTCCAGATGGCATCACCATGTCAAGCTCACCGGTAAAAAGTATTGCATCTAGTCCTAACTCATCCATTGTTAAAGGGTTTGACCTTTTGGCTGAAGGAAAGATAGATGGATTTTGCAGTGCCGGAAATTCAGGATCCATGTTAGTGGGTTCTGTAATGAAACTAGGATTACTTCGCGAAGATTTACGTCCATGTCTTTTATCTATTCTTCCTAATCTTGCAGGACAAGACGGAATTCTTTTGGATGTTGGAGCCAATGCGGATTGTAAACCAGAGAATTTATTGGACTTTGCCATTTTGGGTTCTACGTATGCAGAAGTTCATTTAAAAATAAAGAATCCAAAAGTTGGATTAGTAAATATTGGTGAAGAACCTGAGAAGGGAAATATGCTTTCTATTGCGTCACATAAACTAATGGCAGAGTATTCTAAAATTAGTTTTGTGGGGAACTTAGAGGGACGTGAATTATTCGATGGGAAAGCAGATGTAGCGGTTTGTAGCGGATTCGTTGGTAATGTTATTTTGAAATTGGCGGAAAAGTTTTACGAATTAGCCATGCGCAAAGGTTTAAAGGATGACCCATTTTATTCGAAAATGAACTACGAACGTCATGGTGGCTCTCCGGTGTTAGGTGTGAATAAACCGGTGGTTGTTGGACACGGAATAAGCTCTCCATTAGCCATTAAGAATATGATGAAGCTAACTAAAGAATTGGTGGAAGAAAATTTTGTAGAAAAATTAAAAGCAGCTATTCCTCATGCCTAAAATATCTGCCGCAATAACAGCTGTGCAGGGTTATATTCCTGATTATATTCTAACGAATAAAGAGTTAGAAAAAATGGTAGCTACTAACGACGAATGGATAGTAGATCGCACAGGAATAAAAGAAAGAAGAATTTTAAAGGGTAAAGATCAAGGAACTTCTGTTATGGCAATAGAAGCCGTAAAAGGTTTGTGCACAAAAAGAGGTATTGATCCGAAAGAAATTGATTTATTGATTTGTGCTACGGTTACCGGTGATATGCAATTTCCGGCAACTGCCAATTTAATTACGGATGCTGTTGGAGCAACCAATGCCTTTAGTTTTGATATCAATGCCGCTTGTAGTGGTTTTCTATTTTCATTAGTTACTGCTTCCAAATATGTGGAAAGCGGCATGTATAAAAAAGTAGTTGTAGTTGGGGCCGATAAAATGAGCAGCATTGTAGATTATACCGATAGATCTACCTGTATAATTTTTGGCGATGGTGCCGGTGCGGTTTTATTAGAGCCGAATACCGAAGGATTTGGTATCATGGATAGCATTTTAAAAAGTGATGGTGCTGGTGCTAAACATTTACATCAAAAAGCTGGTGGAAGCAGAAGACCTGCCAATCATGAAACGGTTGATGCCAAGGAACATTTTATTTATCAGGAAGGTCAGCCGGTATTTAAATTTGCCGTAAAAGGAATGGCGGATGTAAGTGCTGAGATAATGGAAAGAAATCATTTAACGGCCAATGATATTAATTGGTTGGTTCCTCACCAGGCTAATAAAAGAATAATTGATGCTACTGCCGAAAGAATGGGATTAGATCCCTCCAAAGTGATGCTGAATATTCATAAATACGGAAATACCACCAGTGGAACAATTCCATTATGTTTATGGGATTATGAAAGTCAACTAAAAAAAGGAGATAATCTTATTTTATCTGCTTTCGGTGGAGGCTTTACATGGGGGGCCGTTTGGGTTAAATGGGCCTATTAAAGTTGAAAGTTAAATGTTGGAGGTTTAAAGTTTTAGCCATTTATTTTTTGCATTAACTTTTCTGTTGTTGGATCTTTTATATGATGTTTCGCCTGACTATAAAAATGAATTCTACGATCCAATAATTCTTCCACTTTTTTTCTTAAGTCTGGTTCGTTTGCCAATAATGGTCTCATTACTTTTTCTTTTTCTAATCTTTCTACTAATATATCGAGTTCTACATCTAGCCAGATAGTGGTGCCCAACTTCTTCATTCCCTCCATATTATTTTCATAACAAGGCATTCCACCTCCAGTAGCAATGATACAATCCTCTAAAATTGGGGTATAGGATAAAAAGTTTTTTTCCAATTGTCTAAAATATGGCTCTCCGGATTGCTCGAAAATTTCAGCAATCGTTCTATTTTCTTCCGCTTCGATCCAAGCGTCGGATTCAATAAAAGTATAGTTGAGTTTGGATGCTAACTCCTTTCCTAAGGTAGACTTACCGGAACCCATAAATCCAATGAGAAAAATAGGACTCATCATACCGCTACATTATATTCCCTCAACGCATCGTTCAAAGAGGTTTTGGTATCAGTGCTTTCTTTTCGTTTTCCAATAATCAATGCACAGGGTACTTGAAATTCTCCTGCACTAAATTTTTTGGTATAACTCCCTGGAATAACCACTGAACGCTCCGGTACAAAACCCTTATGTTCGATTGGTTCATTTCCACTTACATCAATAATTTTTGTACTCATAGTTAATACTACATTGGCTCCCAACACAGCTTCCTTACCCACTCGTACTCCTTCAACTACTATACATCTTGAACCTATAAATGCACCATCTTCTACAATTACAGGAGCAGCCTGAACAGGCTCTAAAACTCCGCCTAAACCCACACCTCCACTTAAATGAACATGCTTACCCACTTGTGCACAACTTCCTACTGTAGCCCATGTATCCACCATAGTTCCAGAATCTACATATGCCCCAATATTTACAAATGAAGGCATACAAATGACTCCATTAGCTACATAGGAACCATAACGAATTACCGAGCCGGGAACTGTTCTAATTCCCGACTTTTCCATTCCCAATTTTAATGGAATTTTATCGAAATATTGTTCAGGTCCTTGTTGCATGATCTTCATGGGCATGATGGGGAAATATAAAATAACTGCCTTTTTTACCCATTCATTTACTTGCCATCCGGTATCCGTTGGTTCAGCAACACGAAGTTCTCCTTGATCCAACAACTCAATCACCTCTTTAATGGTTTTAATGGTTGCTGAATCTTTTAAAAGTTCTCTATTGTCCCAAGTTTGTTCAATGATATTTTTCATTTTGAAAATTTAGAAAATTATAAAATTTCGAAAATTGATTTTCACTATTTGAAGGTATTTGAATTTTCTAAATTTTCAAAACCGTCTTAATTTTTTAATACCAATAAAACTACATTCTCTACATGATGGGTATGTGGAAACATATCTACCGGCTGTGATTTTACCATGTCATACTGATCGGCCAACATAGCCATATCCCTTGCCTGTGTGGCCGGATTACAACTTACATAAACAATACGTTTAGGAGCTATCGATAAAATTTTCCTCACTACATCTTCATGCATCCCTGCACGTGGAGGATCAGTAATAATTACATCTGGGTTCCCATGTTTTTCCATAAATGCATCGTTTAACACATCCTTCATATCACCTGCATAAAAATCGGTATTATCAATATGATTAAATGCTGCATTAATTTTTGCATCTTTAATGGCATCCTCCACATATTCCACTCCAACTACTTTTTTTGCCTTATCTGCAATAAAGCAGGCAATTGATCCTGTACCCGTATATAAATCATAAACCAATTCATTGCCAGTTAAACCCGCAAAGTCTTTGGTTACTGTATATAACTGGATAGCTTGTTGGGTATTGGTTTGAAAAAATGATTTAGGACTTATTTTAAACTGTAAATGCCCAAAATCCTCCATAATATGGTCTTTCCCTTTATAAACTATAATAGGCAAATCACCGTAGGTGTCATTTTTCTTTTGATTAATTACATATAAAAGGGAATTGATAAATGGAAACTTTTCCGCAAGGTGATCCATTAGTTTTTTAAATTTATCATTCATGGGTTCTCCAAAAATCATTAACACCATCCACTCACCTTTTTCTGTAACCCGTATCATAACATTTCGCAGGTCACCCGTAAACTCATGAACATTAAAAAAACTCAATTTATTTTTTTGGGCATACGATTTAATTTCATTTCGAATTTCATTATGCGCTTTGTTCATTAAATGACATTCATCGATATCCAAAATCTTATCGAATCTCCCAGGAATATGAAATCCTAAAGCCTGGGCATCGGTAAAGTCGGCGCCACTTCGCACCTCTTCATCCGTTAACCAACGTTTATGGGCGAAGGTATATTCCATTTTGTTTCTGTATTCAAATTCTTTTGCGGATCCTTTGATTGGTAAAAATTCTTTTACCTCTAACTTTCCAATCCGTTGTAGTTGATCTTTTACTTGTGCTTCTTTAAAAGCCAATTGTTCTTTATAAGGCAGATGCTGCCATTTACAACCACCGCAAACACCAAAATATTTGCAAGTTGGTTCAATGCGACGATCGGACTTTTTATGAAACTGAACGATGGTTCCTTCCGCATGGTTTCTGCGATCTTTTGAAATACGAACATCTACAATATCTCCCGGAGCTCCATAGGAAACAAAAACTACTTTACCATCATGTTTACCAATGGCTTTTCCTTCGGCAGCAACTTCGGTAATTTCGAGTTGCTCTATAATTTTTTCTTTACGTTTCTTGATCTTTGACATGTGGTAAAGATAGATAAAAAGTACGAAGACGATAGCGGCCCGGATAGAAGCGATACCCCGCAGCCACAGGTTTTAACCTGTGGTGAGGAGTTTAGCGAATAGCCGGATAAGCCGCCCATGTGTTTCCCTAAACTCAAGCGATTAAACACAAAAATCATCTTTTTTTACCCACCTTAGTTGTTATATTTGTACATCAAACAACGTTTTATGAAAGAATTTACCATTGTAGGTGGCGGACTAGTTGGGGCTCTCCAATCTGTTTTTTTAGCTAAAAGAGGTTATCCGGTTCAATTATTCGAAAGAAGACCGGACTTGCGAACTGCAGATATATATCAGGGCCGATCGATTAATTTGGCGGTAAGCAACCGTGCATGGAAAGCTTTACGACAAGTAGGTGCTGAAGATACCATACGTGCCATTGCCATACCTATGTACAAACGTACCATGCACGATATGCAAGGAAACCTTACCTTTCAGCCTTATGGTAAAGAAGGGGAAGCCATTTATAGCGTAAGCAGAGGTGAATTAAATAAAACTCTTTTACAAATTGCGGATGAATATGAGCATGTAAATATGCATTTTGATGCCCGTTGCACTCATGTAGATTTAGAAAATAAAAAAATAGATTTTGCCAATGATGTTACCGGCGAAAAAAAGAGTCATTCATACCAATATTTAATTGGCACGGATGGGGGCTTCTCTGCGGTTCGAAATAAATTGATGTTTAACGATCGGTTCACTTATTCGCAAACTTATATTGATCATGGCTATAAAGAATTGCATATTGAAGCCAATGAGGATGGTACCCATCGACTAGATAAAAACACTTTACATATTTGGCCTCGTGAGGATTTTATGCTTATTGCCCTGCCTAATATTGATGGTAGTTTTACCTGTACCCTATTTTTAGGTTGGGAGGGAAAAGTTTCCTTTGAAAGTATTAAAACAGAACCGGACATCATTAACTTTTTTCAATATTATTTTCCGGATGTTATACAATATATGCCAGACTTTGTAGATCAATTTTTAAATCATCCTACCTCCTCGCTGGCTACCTTTAGATGTTATCCTTGGCATTATAAAGACTCGGTGGTTTTAATGGGTGATGCAGCTCATGGTGTGGTTCCGTTTTATGGACAAGGCATGAATGCCGGATTTGAAGATTGTTTTGAGTTCGATCAAATGTTGGATGCTTATGAAAATAAATTCGATCAGTTTTTTGCTGCCTTTGGTAAGGCCAGAAAACCTAATGCGGATGCCGTAGCAGAACTAGCCCTTAGAAATTTTATTGAGATGCGGGATCTTACGGCCGACCCTTCTTTTTTGTTACAGAAAAAAATTGAAGGTTGGTTTTATCAAAAACATCCAGACAAATGGGTTCCCTTGTACTCCATGGTAACTTTTAGCGATTTCTCTTATGATTATGCCTTAAAAAAGGGAGATCAACAAAATGCCATCATGGCGGAAGTGCTTAAGATGCCTAATCTGGAGGAAAATTGGAATTCACAGGAGGTGGAGGATAAAATTTTAAGCTTATTATAAGGTTATTCCTTATTTCACATTTTTTTTGAGATCGACTTTAAACCTTAGCAGGATTATTGCATCCAAGGGGTATTAATAAACTACGAAAGTCATGAAAACAAGAAATTTTTTAGCCACCGTTTTTGCCATATGCATCAGCCTGGCATTTAGCTTTGCCCAAAGAGATCACAAAGATGGATCCTTGGATGATAGAATAAACCATCGATTGGATAAAATAGATGAGGTGGTTAAGTTTACCGGAAATCAACGAAATGATGTAAAAATCCTTTTAACCAATTTGGCTAAAAAGAAAAAAGATGTTGTTTGCTCCAACGAATTGGGTTCTGATGGAATGAAAAATGGGATGAAATTGGTTAGAAAAGAAGCGAAGGAGGGAATGAAAAAAATTCTTACGCCTGATCAAATGAAAATGATGAAGGATTTTAAAAAAGAACATAAAGGAGACCATGGTAAAAAAAGTAAAGGTACCGTTGAGGATAGAATTAATCATCAGTTAGACGAGATAGATGGGGTTGTAAAATTTACGGGCACTCAACGTGATCAAATGAAAACACTTCTGAATGATTTTGCCAAAAAGAAAAAAGATGCTTTTTGTGCTAATGAATTAGGCACAGATAACATGAAAGATGCCATGAAGGGTTTAAGAGAAAACAAAAAAGAAGAAATGAAAAAAATTCTAACTGAGGATCAATTAAAGCTTTGGAAAGATCATCAGAAATCTAAAAAGGATGAAAGAAAAAAAGATCACGATAAAAATGATTTAAACAGAGATAACAAGGAAAAATAATGCCTTTCTTAAAATACCCTTTAA
>JBEIQI010000117.1:0-9026 GCA_040376605.1 Flavobacteriales bacterium
ATCATTAGATGCAAAACCAGGCCAATGACATATACTTAATGGCCTAACTGATGGAAATTTACTCTTTATGCATACCTTTGTGAAAACACTACTGACACTTTATGAAAAAATTGTCAAATATACTTTTGGTATGTATGGCTTTAATGGCTGTGCAATTGAGCTGCACCCCTAAAAAAAAATCGAATCAGTCGAAAGGTGATGGAAAGGTAACAAGCAACTTACTTTCTGCCGATGACTTTGAAGTAAAGATGACATCAACTCCCGATGCTCAAATCATCGATGTTAGAACTCCCGGAGAGTTTGCAGAGGGATATATCAAAGGGGCCATTAATATTAATTACCAAGGGGATAGTTTTGCTGATGAAATAGCCAAACTGGATAAATCTAAACCTACATTTGTTTATTGTCGTTCAGGAGGTAGAAGCGCAGAATCCTGCAGCTATATGGCCAATCAAGGATTTACCAAGCTATATGAATTAGATGGTGGAATTTCCAGCTGGCAACATGCTAATAAACCTGTAGAACATTAACTTGAACTTAATGAAGCGTAACCACGAGGTAGCCTTAGAGTGGAAGCATGATCTCTCTTTTAATATAGGAGTAGATGAACATCTCATTGTTTTGGATGGGATAGATGAGAATAAGGGTTTATGCCCGAAACCATTGATGTTAGCATCTTTGGCTGGTTGTACTGCCATGGATGTGGTAAGTGTTTTAAAAGAAACCCGAACTCGTTTTAAAACATTCAATATTCAGGTAACCGGCGAATTAAGCAGGGAGAAGCCTCAGACCTATATAAAAGTGCATATCATCTATCAGTTTACCGGGGAGGAATTAGATGCGGATAAGATCAATCGGGCAGTTGTTTTATCTGTAGAAGAGCAATGTGGGGTATTGATGATGTTTAAGAAATTTGCCGAGGTTAGCTATGAAGTGCAGTTATCCTAACTGCTAAAAAAATTCTTATTTAACAGTCTGTTTTTTTGATACCATGAAGCATGGAAATATTGCCATATTCAGGAGGTCGAGCAATATAGTTTTTAATAAAAGGACATAATGGCATCATCCTTAAATGCTTTTCCCGGGCGCAATCAAGCACATGTTTTGCCAGGAAGGAACCTATTCCTTTTCCTTCTAATTCAGTGGGAACTTCGGTATGCGTATAATTAATTCCTTGCTTAAATAAATTATACTCAACAAAGGCAATAAATCCATTTACTCTTGTTTCGAATCTCCTTTTCTCCGTATCATGAAAAATAACTAACTCCATTGTGCAAGTATATATTTAATTAAAAAGCCAAATAGAATGCAGTTCTAGGTGCGATAAGAAAAATTTAACAACGCATAAATTTTGTAAACTCATTGAACTTACTATCTTTGAAAAACCAAAACATTAAACCATGCGAATTCATCTCATTTTTATTTTATTCATTTCTTTATTCTTGGGTAGTTCAATTGCGAATGCAAACCCCGGTGATTATTATGATGTGAATGGTAAGTATATGGGAACGGATAGCCTGATGGATGGCAAGGTATATGTCGCTTATGGGCTAGATACCCTAAAAGTGGGGAAAGAGAAATTTACTCATTCTAAAGATTTAAACATCACTCATTCTCAATTTAAAGTGGCTTCTAATATTATTCGACATGAAAGTGTAGATGGAAATAAATTAGAAGTGTTATATATTGCCCATACCGTGCATAACCGTGCTAAAGAATTGGGTGCCGATATTTATAGTTTGTTAATGACGGGTTATTCATCTGTACCTGTTTCATTAAAAAAGGAAATGAGGCCCACCTCTGCTGATGATGGCTCTAATAATACTCGTGCTGCAGTTATTGATGTATTATTAGGTAAAGAGGATCCAACCATGGGTGCTACTTTTTGGGATGGTACTGATTTTCTTGCTTGGGGATTACGTTCACCAAATGGTACCCCACAAAATAAATTCGAAGAGTATAAAAGCATTATGATTCCGACTGAGGTATTTTATGAATACCTTCATAATCATACCGTAAAATACCCAAGAGACTACGTAAAATACCGTGGACGGGTTTTTCAATATCCTGCTAAAGTATTTTTAAATACAGAACATTGGGTAGGAGAGAACTTTTCTTATAATACTGGCTATAATCAGCCTTATGGGTTGGTGGCTACGGTAACTGCCGGACTTACCATTTTCTGGAAGACAGTAAGCTAAATATCTATTTTTATTGTTTTAACCTTACGGCCCTGGGCGAACTGAGCAGCCCAGGATAGGCGTGGCTTGGCATTGATTAATGGAGGTGAGTAGATAGAAGAATTCCAGCCGCCATTTAGTAATGCCTGCCGTGCATGAGTGACTACTGCAAAGCACAGGGAATGCTGCCCAATACAATCGTTTTTAATCCATTGAGATCCTGATCAATACTCATATCAATTTATTACCTTTGCGCCCTTATGTCATTAGAACAGGAAATAAAGAAACGCCGCACCTTTGCCATTATTAGTCACCCGGATGCCGGTAAAACTACGTTAACCGAGAAACTCCTTTTGTTTGGAGGTGCTATACAAACAGCAGGTGCAGTTAAGAGTAATAAAATTAAAAAAACGGCTACTTCTGACTTTATGGAAATTGAACGCCAACGGGGTATCTCTGTGGCTACTTCTGTAATGGGTTTTGAATATAGTGGTATTAAGATCAATTTGCTGGATACTCCTGGTCATAAAGATTTTGCAGAAGACACCTATCGGACTTTAACAGCAGTAGATAGTGTGATCCTTGTAATTGATTGCGCAAATGGGGTAGAGAGTCAGACAGAAAAACTCATGGAGGTTTGTAGGATGCGGGATACTCCTGTAATTATTTTTATTAATAAAATGGATAGGGAAGGGAAGGACCCTTTTGATTTATTAGATGAGTTAGAATCGAAACTAGATATTAAAACCCGACCGCTTAGCTGGCCAATTAATCAGGGAGCCAGGTTTAAAGGGGTGTATGATATTTATAATAAAAACTTGAATTTATTTGCTGCCAATAAAACCAAAATTGCCGCAGATGTTATTTCATTCGATAGTTTAGATAATCCACAGTTAGATGAAATTATAGAGGATGATGCAAAGGTACTTCGGCATGATATTGATTTGATTGAAGGGGTTTATGATACTTTTAAAATTGAAGATTATTTAGCTGGTCAGGTGGCACCCGTATTTTTTGGTTCTGCCGTAAATAATTTCGGGGTGAAAGAAATGTTGGATACATTTATTCGCATTTCACCTAACCCACAAGGAAGAGAGACTACAGAAAGATTTATAGAGCCGAATGAACCTAAATTTTCGGGATTTGTATTTAAGATACATGCGAATTTAGATCCTAAACATCGGGATAGAATTGCCTTCTTGAGAATTGTAAGTGGTGAATTTGAAAGAAATAAGTTTTATCACCATGTTAGGTTGGATAAGGATATGCGGTTTAGCAATCCAACCTCATTTATGGCTCAAGATAAATCGGTGATTGATGAGGCATATCCGGGTGATGTAGTGGGTTTATATGATGCAGGAAATTTTAAAATTGGAGATACCCTTACGGAGGGAGAGAATTTTTTCTATAAAGGAATCCCTGCATTTTCACCTGAAATTTTTAGGGAATTAATTAATAAGGACCCTATGAAAAGTAAGCAGCTCGATAAAGGTATTGAGCAATTAACGGATGAAGGGGTGGCGCAGTTATTTTATTTGCAGCCGGGGAACAGAAAAATTGTAGGTGTTGTAGGTGAACTTCAGTTTGAAGTAATTCAATACAGATTGGAACATGAATATAAGGCTTCTTGTATGTTTCAATCGATGAGTTATTATAAGGCATGTTGGGTAACCTCTGAAAATAAAATAAAACTTGATGAGTTTGTAAAACGTAAAGCCAATAACATTGGTTGGGATAAGGATGGGAATCCTGTATTCCTGGCACCTTCCGAATGGCTTTTAAATACTGCAAGGCAGGATTATCCTGAAGTGGTGTTTCATACTACCAGCGATTTTAAAGAGGGCCTTAGTTAATTCAGGCTGCAATAATGTAAATATTCTTGATATTGTATTGAACGAGTTTTATAGTTCACGAGATGAACCTCTCAGTCATTGTAAACATTCATGTTAAAGACAATTTGAAATCAACATTTAACGAAGGGTATTGGGTTTTATTGTCGAAAAAATATTTATTTTTTTTATCGCATGTTTATGAATTATACGCCGTCTATAAGCATAGTTATAAATCATTTAATTATAAAAACATGAGAAAATTATTTTTTGCAGTATCCGTTGGTGCCATGTTGAGCTTGAGTCTTAACTCTTGTTCGAAAAAACCCATGCCAGAGCCTGCCATCAAACAAACTATTGACGTGCAGCTTTCGGCCAATCAAACCTATACCTTTCTACTTCCCATGAATATTAGAGATGATGCTTATGAATTTACAACACAAGCTTTACATCATGAGCTGAGCATATTGGATGTAAATGCTTCGGGTCAGCGCATCTATCAATATACCCCGGCTAAAGATTATTTTGGATTCGATCAGGTAGTGGTAAGTAATGATTGGGAAAGGGAAGAACATGAATTAGAAGGTAACCACCAAGGACCTCCTCAAGGCAATTGTCATGAAGAAAATGAGCCTGAAGAGCATTATATCATTACCTTCAATTTTGAGATTGGGAGGAATGCTCAATCTATTTCGTCTGCTAAATAATTATAGTTAATAGTTGAATGGATGCCCCATCTCTGTAATATATACAGGATGGGGCATTTTATATGTAAGTAAATTAATTCTATATTTATCCTCCCAATTATTGTATTAAAAATGGAGAATTCAAATAATATAGAACAACGCATCAACGATCGTCTTCAAAGTGATGTATCCTTTAATTTTGATAAGTTTTTTGCAGATGCATGGAGCATTTTTAAAAAGGTAACTTTTTTAGTTGCGGGCTCTATTTTTGTTTTAGCGGTTCCTGTTTTAATTGTTTATTCCATTACCCTCCCATTTATGCTCGGGATTCAATCATTTACTCAGTATTTTAGTATTATTCAGGAGGATCCTTATTATTTTCAAGAGATCCAGCAGTCTCCAATTTATTTGCTTAAACAAATGTTGGTGAACGTTATTATTGCTTTGTTATTTGCTCCCATTAATGCTGGTTTGATAAAACTTTGCAGAGATGCCGATAAAACCGGGGAGGTGAATTTTGGTACCATTTTTAAATATTATAAAGGCGAATATTTTGGTCGACTTATTTTGGCGGTATTAATTACCGCTATGGTAAGTGGTTTTTTGAATATTGCCTTCAGCTTTATTCCTTTTGTTGGGGGGCTCATTTATATGGTTGTTGTTTTGGTTTTTGCCATCCTAATTTCCTTTGTTCAACCCTTGATTATTTTTGGGAACCTAGATTTAGGGAAAGCCTTTTCATTAAGTTTTAAAATTGCCGGTAAGTTCTTTTGGCCTGTGTTGGGTTATTCTTTGCTATTTGGACTTTTAACCGGTTTGGGATTGATAGCTTGTTGTATTGGAATTTTCTTTACCGCGGCATTTATACCCGTGTGTAATTATCTGCTCTATAAATATGCCGTAGGTTTTCCGGAGGATGAGGAAACCGAGGAGGTGCAAACTCACTGGCAAGAGCAACCTCCAGTTGCATAAATTGGAATTAGAAGCTGTTTACAATCTTTTAATAGGTTTCTGGTTAAAGTGAAATATAACCTACCTATTTTTATGTATTTTCGTGGCCTAGAGGCAATAAAATGCCCGAATATCCATTTATTTGTATCAACTATATGATGAATTTTAAAGGAACCGCGCCGGCAATAATTACTCCCTTCACTCCAAAAGGTGAAGTGGATTACCAAGCCTTAGGATCTTTGATTGAAGATTGGATCAATGGTGGTGTTGATTTTTTGGTGGTTTTAGGTACTACTGGCGAGTCTGTAACCCTTGATAAAACGGAGAAAAAGGAAGTTTTTGAATTTGTTGCTAATCAGGTGAAGGGCAGGGTTCCGGTAGTTTTAGGAATTGGTGGTAACAACACCAAAGAGGTAATTGATTCTTTGGGGCATTATGATTTAACAAAAGCACAAGGAATTTTATCTGTGAGTCCCTATTATAACAAACCTACTCAGGAAGGTATTTATGCCCATTATACTGCCTTTGCAGCTGAATGTCCACTACCCATTATTTTATACAACGTTCCGGGTAGAACAGGATCGAATGTGTTGGCAACTACTACCTTGCGTTTGGCCAATGAAGTGGAGAACATCGTTGCAGTGAAAGAGGCTAGTGGGAATATGGAACAAATTATGCAAATCATATCAGATAAACCGGAAGGTTTTCATGTATTGAGTGGTGATGATGGAATTACTTTACCATTAATAGCATGTGGTGCCGATGGTGTAATATCGGTAGTAGCGAATTCGCATCCAAAAGAGTTTTCGGATATGGTAAGATTTGCCATGGCTGGTAATTACGAAAAAGCCCGAGCTCTGCATTACCCATTATTGAAGGTTATTGAACATTTATTTATTGAAGGAAATCCAGCCGGGGTAAAAGCGGTAATGAAGATAAAAGGATTATGTGGTGATAGTGTAAGACTTCCATTGGTAAATATATCAGAAGGACTTTACGAAAAAATTGAACGAATGCTTAAATAACTTGTATTAGAAATAGTCGATATAATCTTTAACACTTATAAACCAAACAACATGTTCCGAATGAATCAGGTTCTTAAATCATCTGCCATTGCAATTATGGCTATTTGGGGTGTCTCCAATACCGTTAAGGCACAATTAGAAGTAAATAGTTATTATGTTTCGAGTAATGGAGTGGCGGAAGCCGTTTCGGCTAAATCCGGAACTAAGTTTTTTGCAGCAGATAATTATTCAACCATAAGAATGTATGATCTTACCTCTTTTGATGTAATTGATCAATTTGAAGCACCTTTTGCTGAAGTAAAAACCATGGATATTGATCCAACTGGCAATTTTCTTTTAATTGGCGGAAGAGATGGTGGATTATCCATTATGGATATCAATGCAAAAAAAGAAAAACTGGCTTTAAAAAGTGGTAGCACCGATTATTTTTATGTAGCTCGTTATAGCGCCGATGGAAAAAAGGTAGTTGCTGCTAACCTAGATACCATGATCTATATATTTAATGCCTCTACAGGTGCATTGGATAAAAAATTCAGAGGTCCTAGCGAGATTTGGATTTGGGCCTTAACCTTTGATAAAACACTGAGCTATTTTGTTGCCGGAGGTTCCGATGGTAAAACTGAAATGTTTGACGCTAAAGGAAATTTCTATAAAAAAGTAAATGGTTTTACCAGCACTATTTGGAGCGCAGATGCTTCTCCTGACAGCAAAGAATTTGTGATTGGTGCTTGGGACAATACCGTAAAAGTATATGAGTTTGGTTGCGGGTATATGCGTTTGGATATTAAAAATGGAGATCAATGGGTTTATAGTGTAAAATGGTCTCCAGATGGCAAATATTTAGTAACAGGTGATGCCGACGGAGTGCTTCGTTTATGGAATTCTACGGATGGTAAATTTAATTCGGCTTACCAATGCCATACTTCAGGAACAAGTATCGAAGATATTCGCTTTAGTCCTGATGGAAAGTATATTGTAACCTCTGGTTCCGATGGCTATATGAAGGTGTTAAATTATGATTCTTTAAAAACTCCTACCGAGGATGTTACAGCCACTAGTTATAGTGATTATAACTATGATGATTATAATTATGATGATACTTATAACTATAATCCGGTAACTGATGGTGCCTATTTATATCCATCATACAGTATGTACGGTTATAGCGGTGCAGTGGATGATTTTGATTTTAATTCGGATGGTACCAAGTTTGCAACTGCTGAGAATAGCTATACTTCAAGTGTTTATAACACCAATGATGCCAGTTATGTAATTGGTAGTTATTATCAGCAAAACAATGTGATTACTTGTGTTGCCTTTGAACCTAAAGGCAATAAGGTAGCTTATGCTGGTGAAGATATGGTAATCACTATTTATGATGCCAATGATGGACAAACCGTTAATACCTTAACAGGACATTCGGCCAGTATCTACGGTCTAAAATGGACTACTGATGGTAAAATTGTGAGTGGCGCTACGGATAATACCATAAAAATTTGGGATGCCAATAAAGGCAGTGAATTAAAAACTTTAAGCGGACATACCGAGTGGATTTGGGAAGTGGATGTAGATCCAAAAAACAAAACCATTTTAAGTTCGGCTAGTGGAGGTCAGTTATATTTATGGGATATGAAATCAGGTAAATTAAAAACTAAATTCGAAGGAATTACCGGAACTATCTTTGATTGTAACTTTAGTAACGATGGTAAATATGTAGTTGCCGGAAGTTGGGATGGTATGGTTGGTTTATATGATGCAAAAGGCAAAAGCAAATGGATTTCTTATACCTCTAACAATACCTGGGCCTATGCAGTAGCCATTTCACCAGATAATAAATATGTATTTGCAGGTGATAATTACGGGAATGTTTTTGTTTACGATGCAAGTAACGGAGTATTAAAGAAAACGGTTTATGCTGCAACGCAAACGATCAATACAATTAAATTTACGAAGGATAAAAAGAACATCGTGATCTCTGATGATGGTGGTGTAGTTGGATTCTTTAATTATGATGAATTTATTCAATAATTAACTCATTGCTTATTATAAAAAAAGCCCATCAGTTGATGGGCTTTTTTATTTCTAGTTATATTCTATTTTTTTGTAATGGATTGAATGGTATTTTCCATTTCGGTTTTTTGAGTTGATTGGCTGTCGAAAATAAATATTTTGTTTCCCGGCTCAACCACCAGCATGCCTGATCCTTTGATTCTATTTTCAATGATACCTTCTTTTTTATTGATACAATTCATAGCTGTTTCTTGTAATATTTCGAATTCCACTAGGCTAATGCTGATGGTATAAGGTTCTCCACCACTATAAATACCCGTAGAACTTTCTGCCGGGGTTATCGGA
>JBEIQI010000271.1:0-4008 GCA_040376605.1 Flavobacteriales bacterium
CAATATCAGGATTTTGTTGAGTTCCAGCAGTTGGGTTCGAAATATTAATACCATCCCCTATCAAACCTGCTGCACCGGTATTCGAAAATCTAAAATAGATATCAGCTTCCCCGGGCATGGTATTATACCAAACCAAGGCCATAATAGAATCCTTTCCGGCCATTTTAGGATGATTCTGAATGGTTCCAGCCGGTAAAGAATTATCAATCATTTGCGCAATGCCGTTTTGCAAACCATTGATGGTAGAGGTGGAAACATAAATTCTATTAGAGCCGGTTGCTCCACTCATAAACACCGTTATCAGCGAATCATATGCTATCATAGCAGATGGCGCTACTGATGGACATAAATTGACATACCAGGCTTGCTGATCGATATTTAATGCGCTAAAACTTGCTCCATTATCCACCGAAACGGAGCTGTAAAATTCACGTACATTGTTATCGTTGTTTCTAAAAATTAATACCTGTCTGTCATTATCATATTCTATATGAGCCGGGCAACAATCACAAACTTCGCCTGTAACAATTCCCGATGCATTTACTTCGGGTAGGAAATTATTTCCCCCATCATGAGAGGTAGTTACTACATATCGTGGATTGGCCCAACCTTCATCATGCTGCATAAAAGTTACAGCTATCTCACCCCATTCATTGATATCGCATGAAGGAAAATAAGCGATCCCTCCTGCCGGAATATCATCCACGCGAATGGTATCGCTCCAGGTATTTCCTCCATCTATCGACTTTACCATAAAAACTCTATTGGCGGGCATATCGGTGGGGAAAACGGCAATAATTGTATCTCCGGTACTTTTAATATCTGCATTGTACCAAGTGGCTATGTAGGGGTGGGTACCTGCAGGATTTATCTGCACAGGCGTATTAAAGCTGGAACCATTATAAGTAGATACGAAAATTTGATGAGTAGAGGATTTACCCCACAAAACTATAGGATTGTTTTGGGCATCCAAGGTAATTTTAGGTCGCAAATATCCATAAGTTGTTCCATTTGCTACTGCTATGGGCGTTGTAAATTGAACTTGTGCAAATAAAAATGATGGAACAGCCATCAAGCAGAATAATAACCTCATTTTACTTAATTAATAAGTAAATATATCGATTTTATTTTTTCTTTTCCTTCACTTCATTCACAGGCAATGGATTCTTTACTTTTTGTGACGTCAAGGCTATCGCAAGTACTTCTTCCATTCTTTCTACAAAATGAAAGGTTAATCCTTTTAGGTAATTCGGATTTATATCTTCTATATCTCGTCTGTTATCTTCACAAAGAATAATTTCTTTGATATTGGCCCTTTTCGCAGCTAATATTTTCTCCTTAATTCCGCCAACAGCTAATACTTGTCCGCGAAGGGTTATTTCGCCCGTCATGGCCAATTTATTTTTCACCTTTCTTTGTGTAAATAAGGAGGCTAATGCGGTTAACATGGTGATACCTGCACTCGGTCCATCCTTGGGAGTAGCCCCTTCAGGTACATGTATATGGATGTTCCAGTTATTAAATGCCATTGGATTTATACCATATTCCATTGCATGACCTTTTAAATATTCTAATGCAATGATGGCAGATTCTTTCATTACCCCACCCAAATTTCCGGTAAGGGTGAGTTTGCCATTGCCAGCACTTAAACTACTTTCAATATATAAAATATCACCTCCAACAGCGGTCCAAGCTAAACCCACTACCACTCCTGCCACATCATTATTTACATATTTATCTTTGGGATGTGCAGGCCCCATAATTTTTGACAAATCCTTGGGTAAAATGGTACTATGAATTTTCTTTTCTCCCATGGCAACTTGGGTAGCCACATAACGAGCCACCTTGGCCACTGCCCTTTCTAAACTTCTTACTCCACTTTCGCGGGTATAGTTTTCGATGAGAGATTCGATGGTATCGTTCCCAATTTTTAAATCACCCTTTTTTAAACCATGTTCCTGCAGTTGTTTATCCAGCAAATGATTTTTTACAATATCAATTTTTTCTTCAACGCTATAACCCGTCAATTGAATAATTTCCATTCGGTCTCTTAAGGCAGGTTGAATGGTGCTTAAACTATTAGCAGTTGCTATAAACATTACCTTACTTAAGTCGTAATCTATATCCAAATAATTATCGTGGAAAGTATTGTTTTGTTCAGGATCCAACACCTCTAATAAAGCCGAACTTGGATCGCCATGAAAGTCATTTCCCAACTTATCTATTTCATCCAATATAAATAATGGATTAGAACTACCCGCTTTTTTAATACTACTTAAAACCCGACCACTCATCGCTCCAATATAGGTTCTTCTATGACCACGGATTTCACTTTCATCTCTTAACCCACCTAAACTCATTCTTATATACTTTCGGCCCAGCGCTTCAGCAACAGACTTTCCTAAAGATGTTTTACCAACCCCTGGAGGTCCTACCAAACATAAAATAGGTGCTTTCATGTCACCCTTTAGTTTAAGTACCGCCAAATGTTCAATGATTCTTTCCTTAATTTTATCCAATCCACTATGATCCCGATCCAATATTTTCTTGGCATTTTTTAAATCAAAATGATCCACGGTATAATCGTTCCACGGCAATTCAGTCATAAATTCTAAATAGTTAAGCTGAACAGAATATTCAGCCACCATCGGATTCATTCGTTCTAATTTACCAATTTCTTTATCAAAAAGATCTTTGATTTTAGAATCCCATTTTTTTAATAATGCCTTTTCCTTGAGTTCTTTTACTTGCTGAGCTTCACTATTCCCTAATTCCTCTTGAATCATCCGCATTTGCTGATGCAGGAAATATTCCTTTTGTTGTTTATCAATATCAGTTCTTACCTTATTTTGAATCTGGTTTTTTAATTCCATTAATTCACGTTCCTTATTGAGGTGACGTAACAAAGTATTGGCCCTATCTCTAATACTAGCAATCTCAAGCAATAGTTGTTTTTCAACAACATCTAAATTCATATTGCTTGAAATAAAATTCACCAAAAAAGATGGGCTTTCTATATTTCTAATGGCAAAGCCTGCCTCTTGGGGGATTTGCGGACTATTGGTAATAATATTAATAGCCATATCCCTGATGGTGCTAATCAATGCCTCAAATTCTTTGTCAGCTGCATCCGGTTTTAAATCAGGAACCAGTTCTATATTTCCCATGAAATATGGATCCTCATTCACCATTTCTTTGAGATGAAAACGCTTTTTACCATGAATAATCACCGTTGTATTTCCGTCCGGCATCCGAAGCATTTTAACGATTTGAGCAACCGTACCAATGGCATTTAAATCCCCAGCCTGTGGGTCTTCTATTGAACCATCCTTTTGAGTAGTTACTCCAATAATTTTATTTCCCTTATTTGCTTCCCGAATGAGTTTAATGCTCTTATCCCTGCCTACAGTAATGGGGATAACTACCCCTGGAAATAATACGGTATTTCTTAAAGGTAAAATTGGAATTAAACCAGGTATATCTTCATCACGTAAGGTATCCTCGTCTTCATTAGTCATTAACGGTATAAGTTCTGTATCGTGATCCACCATACTTAAATACGACAATTTGTCATTCAATTTCCACATCGTGTCTTGCTCATTTTTAAATTTAAAGCCATCGTGTCACCCAACTGGCCCATATTGAGGGTAAATTTAATAAACCACCCCTATTTCAATACATGGACCAAAGTACATAAATGTGATGAGAACTAAAAAGTTTTTTCTTCTACCTCCAAATCAACGAATTAATCGTATTAATGGACCCAAAAATGCTCTCTATCCTTATATTCTGGATTGACTTGTATGTATACAAGTCCTTTTAATTAACTTCGTGAAGAATGAAACGAAAAGTTGTATTTATCCTTTCAACCTGTTTAATTGCCTTATTATTCCATTCTTTTAAAGTAACTCCCAAAAAGCCAATGGACATCTATCGTCCTTATTTATTGGAAGAGTTGGAACTTAGCATCAATAGTCTCGAAAAAATATCCTTGAACCTCAATAACCC
>JBEIQI010000197.1:0-6034 GCA_040376605.1 Flavobacteriales bacterium
AGATAATTTCGCGATCCGACATATTATCTCCACTATCAGATTTATTAAATAGAATGGGTGCCGACGAATAGGTTTCTTTGGGAATATATTTTTTCAAGGTATCTACCGATATTTCTCTATCTCTTTCTAAAATAGAAATCTGCTCAGTTATATTTCGCAACTGACGGATATTGCCTGGCCAGGTATAGGATTCTAAAAAAGCTCGAGCCTCTTCGGTTAAACGTATCGAAGGCATTTTATATTTCTCTGCAAAATCTGCTGCGAACTTTCTAAAAATTAGCTCAATATCGTTTGGCCTTTCTCTTAAAGGTGGAATGATAATGGGCACAGAGTTTAACCGATAATAAAGATCCTCTCTAAATTTACCTTTTTCAATGGCCGATAAAAAATTTACATTGGTTGCACCTACTATTCGTACATCTGTTTTTTGAACTTTAGATGAACCTACTTTAATAAATTCACCCGTTTCTAAAACACGTAATAATCTTACCTGGGTTTGTAATGGCAAATCTGCCACCTCATCTAAAAAAATGGTTCCACCATTGGCCACTTCAAAATATCCTTTTCGGGCATCAGTTGCTCCGGTAAACGATCCTTTTTCATGCCCAAATAATTCCGAATCAATAGTACCTTCGGGTATGGCACCGCAGTTAACAGCGATAAAGGGTCCGTGTTTACGGGTAGATAATTGATGAATTATTTTACTGAATACTTCTTTACCAACTCCACTTTCACCAGTAATTAATACCGATAAATTAGTTGGAGCTACTTGTTGAGCAACATCCAAAGCTCTATCTAAAGCCTGAGAACTCCCAATTATTCCAAAACGATTTTTAATTTCTTGTATCGTCATATTTAATGCACATTTATAGAACTGCGGTTCCTAATAGAGTGGCCGAATTACAATCATGCACTTTTACCATGGCATAATCTCCTCTTTTATAATGTTCTTTGGGAAATACAATCACTTTATTCTGACTAGTTCGACCGAACAGTTCATTTTCATTTTTTTTGCTGACTCCCTCTACTAAAACCTGAAATGTTTTTCCAATATCCCGTTGATTACTTTCAAGCGATAATTTCCGTTGAATGGCAATCACTTCTTCTAATCTTTTTGTTTTAATGTCTTCTGGAATATCGTCCGTATATTTTCTTTCGGCTAAAGTTTTAGGTCGTTCGCTATAATTAAACATATAGGCATAATCGAATCCTACTTGCAACATCAAAGATTTAGTATCTTCATGTTCGGCTTCGGTTTCTCCACAGAATCCGCAAATAATATCGGTGCTGATGGCACAATCAGGCATGAATTTTTTAATGGCCGCAATTCTATCCAAATATTCCTCTCTGGAGTAACCTCTGTTCATTCTCTCAAGCACATCCGTATTCCCTGATTGCACTGGCAAATGAATATACTTGCAAATATTATCATACCTGGCCATTACCTCTAATACCTCATCCGTCATATCTCTTGGATTAGAAGTAGTATATCGAATTCTTAAATCCGGACTTAATAAAGCCACCATTTCCAAAAGTTGGGCAAAATTTACCGCCGTTGATTTTTCTTCCTCAGATAAATTCTTGAATTCCTTTTTTGCTCCCCCACCATACCATAAATAAGAATCTACATTTTGCCCTAATAATGTTATCTCCTTATATCCATCTGCTAATAATTCGCGGGCTTCATTTAAAATTGTTTCGGGGTTACGACTTCTTTCTCTGCCTCGAGTGAATGGAACCACACAAAAAGAGCACATGTTATCACAACCACGCATGATGCTAATAAAAGCCGTGATCCCATTGCCCCCCAGCCTAACCGGACTTATATCCGCATAAGTTTCTTCTAAGGATAATAAAACATTCATGGCCTTCTGCCCCCCTTGCACTTCACCTACTAATTCAGGTAAAGAACGATAAGCATCCGGACCCACCACAATATCAACCAGTTTTTCTTCTTCTAGAAATTTCTCCTTTAGTCGTTCTGCCATACAACCTAAAACCCCAACGATTAATGAAGGTTTAGCTTTTTTAAGCTTGCGAAATTCCGTTAACCGTTTCCTTACTTTCTGCTCTGCATTTTCTCGAATAGCACAAGTATTAAGCATAATTACATCCGATTCATATAGGTTATTAGTTGTATAATAACCATTCTCTAACATAATTGAAGCTACGATTTCACTATCACTAAAATTCATTTGGCATCCATAACTTTCAATAAACAGCCTCTTAGCATTGGCAGGAACCTCCTGATTTAATAATAAGGGTGTTCCTTGTTTATCTTCATCTATGTGTTTTTTCTCTATCTCTAACATGTTTTACAACCTTGGATCGCAAATTTACTAAATTCTCATTTAATTCTGCCAAAATGTCAGCAAACCTTGCTAATTATCGTTAAAACAAGGCTATTAAGAACAAGTGATAGAAATTATTCTCAATTTTACCTCGTGAATTTTAGGCAACTTCGAGAAAACATTATCATTGCATGGCGTTCCATCAAAGGTCAGGCACTGCGAACAATTCTTACCATTTTTATTATTGCTTTAGGTATTATGTCATTGGTAGGAATGTTAACCGCTATTGATGTACTTAAACAAAGTATCAACGACAATTTTGCTTTTTTAGGAGCCAATACTTTTACCATACGTAACCGTGGATTTCGCACCTCCTTTGGATCTGGTGGACAGCGTCCAAAAAAACATCCGGTGATTACTTATGAGCAAGCCGTTCAATTTAAAAACAGTTTTGAATTTCCCGGAACGGTCTCTGTATCTGCCATGGCCACTCAAGCAGGGGTAATAAAAAGAGCCAGTAAAAAAACCAATCCTAATGTTCCTATTACCGGATGCGACGATAATTATTTAGATGCAAGTGGGTTCGAAATTTTTAAAGGCAGAAATTTTTCTCCCGAGGAAGTTCAATCAGGTAGAAATGTTGCGATCATTGGAACCGAAATTCAAAAAAATCTTTTTGATGGAAATGATTGTATCGGCCAAGAAATTTCTATTGGTCCTAAGCGTTATACCATCATTGGAATACTTGCCAGTAAAGGAGCCGGTATTGGCATAAGTAATGATCGATCGGTATTAATCACCTTAAATAATCTTCGTCAAAATTATAAAAGTGAAAAAACCTCTTTTGTTATCACGGTAAAGGTGCCCAAGGCAGAGTTTATTGAACCCGGAATTGAAGAAGCAACTGGGAAATTTAGAATTGCCCGAGCAGATCTACCTGGAAGAGAACCTTCTTTTGAAATCGTAAAAAGTGATAGTATCATTAATGAACTATTAGGAATGACTGCCTACATTTCTGTTGGATCGGTGGTAATTGCCGTAATTACATTATTGGGAGCATTAATTGGACTTTTAAATATTATGTTGGTAAGTGTTACGGAAAGAACCCGTGAAATTGGTGTAAGAAAAGCTATTGGGGCAACCCGAAGAAGCATTGCAATGCAATTTTTAATTGAAGCTATACTTATTTGTCAATTGGGAGGTGCATTAGGCGTGGTTATGGGAATTGGTATTGGCAACTTAATGACTGTAATTTTTGGAGGATCATTTATTATTCCATGGAACTGGATTATTACTGCGGTAATTGTATGTTTTGTGGTAGGCGTTATTTCAGGATTTTATCCTGCACTAAGAGCTTCAAAACTAGACCCAGTTGAATCCTTGCGTCACGAATAGACGATCTGCTATTTATAATGCAAAATAGCGGCCATAATAAGGTGAATGGGAATTATACCATCTACTTCGTACAACTTTCTGCTATTCGAATAATCCTTGATATACTTCCCATCGATTTCATATAATTTTCTACTCGATGAATAATCTTTAATATACTCTCCATCAAATTGCAATATTTTTTTTGAAGATGAATACTCCTTTAAATAAGTACCATCAAATTGATAGAGTTTTTTGGAGGATGAATATTCCTTTATATATTCTCCATCTAACTCTAGCAACTTTTTAGAATTGGAATAATCCTTTAGATAACCATCGTTGTATTCCCAAACTTTTCTGCTATTAGAATAATCTTTCACATAGGCTTGAGAAAAAACCATTGGAGCTGCTAATAAAAATACAAGCGCTGAAAAAAATATTTTCATAAACGGTAGATTAAAAATGCTAATTCTTTTTCAAAAGATCCCTGATCTCTGTAAGCAACACCTCCTGTTTGGTAGGTTCAGCTGGGGGTGCAGGCGCTTCTGCTTGTTTCTTCTTTATTTTATTCATACCCTTAATTAAAAGGAACAATACAAAAGCGGTTATAATAAAAGTAATAACAGAACTTAAAAATTTTCCATACAATGCTCCATTCCATTTTAGCTCCTCCAACTTGCTTACCTGGGCAGCTTCAAAAGCTGGCTTTAATAAAATTGGGGTAATTACATCTCCAATTAATGAATTAACAATGGCTCCAAAGGCTCCTCCGATGATAACACCGACAGCCAAGTCAACCACATTTCCTCTCATTACAAAATCCTTGAACTCCTTAATTATTGCCATAACATTGTTGGTTTAAATTTATTTGCCACAAATATAATCAAAGCAGCGATCAGAACTAAGAAGATAGAAAAACAAAAAAGCCCTGTTTAGCTAGAAACAGGGCTCTTTATTAATTCACCAAAAACAATGGTCTAATGTAAAATATATTTTTAAGCTAGCACTCAATTCTACGATATATTTAAGAAAATGTTAGCAAATTAAATCCCCCTCCAAATCCATATAATACTCGTAATCTGATAATTATATTTTTTTACTTAAATAAGCCATTGTGAATTATTAACAAGTAATCTTCTCGATAAAACAGCTCCATTGTTCCCACCTTTTCCAGAAACGGAGGCGTTCAATCATTCAGCAGCGTTTAACCTTTAAATTTTAGAAATCATGAGAAAAGCATTCCTCCTCTTCCTTTATTTTACGATTCCATCTCTCTTTTTTGCTCAGCAAACCGGAGAATTAAAAGGCGTCGTTACCGAAACCGATGGAACTACCATTCCTATTGACAATGTAGTAGTCGAAAAAAATAATTTAATGATCACTGGCCAGGCCGCTGACATTGACGGAAATTTTTGGATCAAAAATTTACCGGTTGATTCCTACACCGTAAAAATTGCTTCGGCAGGATTACCTACTCTTATTTTCAAGCAAGTATACATTAAAGAAAACCAAGTAACCTATTTATATCCCAAGTTAAAAGCAGAGGTTACCATGTGTGAATACACCATTACCACGTCCAAAATAAAACTAGATCCGGGTAATACCGTAGATGGAGGTACCTATAGCCGAAAGGACATTACTAACAATCCTTGTACAACCACCTTGGGAATTGTGAATGTTACCGCTGGAGTATATACCAGGGACGGGGATGTAGGTAATTTTGCAGGTTCACGTCAGGGGGCTACCGTATTTATTGATGGAGTAAAAGTTCGGGGAAGCAATACCACCATAACAGGAGGCATTCCAGCAAAATATGGAGATGTCAATCAAATGCAACAGGATCAATTAAAGATCGATCAAAACCTAATTGATAAAACAATTATTATCGACGATACCGAACCCATTTTAAACGAAGAATATTCTAGCATCGTGGAAAACATTTTCGAATCACCCATTTCCACTCCCCTATCGACGTTCTCAGTAGATGTAGATAAAGCTTCCTATTCCAATATTCGGCGAATGATTAAAGATGGCAACCTACCCACTAAAAATTCTATTCGACTCGAAGAGATGATAAATTATTTTACCTATCAATATCCACAACCAACTGATGAACATCCTTTCTCCATTAATTTAGAATCCGCCATTTGTCCTTGGGATACCAATCATCAAATCATTTCCGTGGGTTTACAAGGTAAAATATATTCAGCCGAAGAATTACCTCCTGCGAATCTGGTTTTTTTAATTGATGTTTCAGGTTCTATGAGTGATATAAATAAACTTCCATTGGTAAAATCATCTTTACGTGCCTTGGTAAATCAACTAAGAGACATCGACAAAGTTTCCATGGTAGTCTATGCAGGTGCCGCCGG
>JBEIQI010000027.1:0-20162 GCA_040376605.1 Flavobacteriales bacterium
CAAATAGTAAAGGGAGTGACCATTGAAAATATTTCGGTGTTAGATATGACGGGAAGAGTGGTTTATTCTAATCAAACATCTATCGCTGGCCAGCATAATATTTCAGTAATGGGATGGGCTAAAGGAGCTTATAACGTTCAACTCACTTCGGGTGGTGTAACAAAGACCTATAAGATAATGGTGAAATAATTCATTCAATATTTAAAATAAAAAAGGACAGATGAACATCTGTCCTTTTTTATTTAATCCCATTTTAGGGTAATATAATATCCCGACATACTTCGTAAATTCATTACATTCCCATTTTCGAAAATAAGGTATTGACCTTTTATTCCATGAAGTTTACCTTTTACGGTGGGTGATTTATCTAAATTGGTAGAATTAATTTTCTCAGGGGTAGAGGTTAATGGATATTCTATTCGTATCAATTCATCTTCCTCCAATACATAAGATTGGAGTTCTTCGGGAAGTAAAGATTTTGCTTTCTTTTTTTCGGCCACCAGATCCGCATCCATTCGAATATCTTTTAGCATTTGCTGCCAATTGGTTTTATCACTCATATGTTTTTTGAGTTCCATCTCAATCATACCGGCAAGTTTTCGGTAAGGTAGTTTTGCCAAAATGATAGCTTGCCATGCCCCTTGATCAATCCAACGGGTAGGTATTTGGGTTTCGCGGGTAACTCCAACCTTAACACCTCCTGATTCAGCCAAATAAACATAATGAGGTTTAACATGGTGATCATATTCCCATTGTGGATCACGGCCCTTACCTAAATGACCTTCACATACCTCCGGACGCAAAATACAATCGGAATTTTCGGCCGAACTACTAAAACAGTTAAAACAAAAGCCTTGTCCAAATGCTTTTTTGGTAAGCTTACCACAATTGACACAATTGATCCTTCCGGTAAATAGGATTTGGATTTCTTTGCCTATCAATTCATTCATCGGCACTTTTTTATCCTCTAATTGTAAATAGTATTGTACGGGTGCAGTGCCCACTGTATCCATTTTTTCTAGATTTCCTTCAAATTGTGGCATGACATTTTTTATATAAGCAAAGATAAAAATTAATCAACGAGTAAATTCGAAGGTTAGTCAAATGCCTAAAACAAAAAAAGCTATCCGGTTGATCCAGGATAGCTTTTTTATATATGTGAATTGGGTACTAGTTCTGAATAAATATTTTTTTGCTATAGGTCTTGTTAGTTGTTTTTAAATTCAGGATATAGATACCTGAACGATCATTTGGAACTGATAAGCTATAGGTATTGTCGAAGTACGTAACTGCGGAACTTACCATTTTACCTGAAATATCTACTAATTCAACAATCACTTCTGATTGAATAGCTTCATTGGTTTCAATAAGGATGTTTCCAGGTGTGCAAATGGTATTGATTTGTAAATTGGATTCATCGTTGATAGAAGCTGTTGCGGATGTTTGAAGAATAAAATCATCAAAAGTAAATTGCATAGGGGTATCTCCACCCAATGGATTTTCGTAACCTTCTATTTGGATCACATGATTTCCGGCTTCTAAATAACCAAGATCAAAGGATTTTAATTCATAATATTCAGATGCATCTACAATAAAATGAGGGGCAATTGACCAAACCACATTTCCATCAACAAGGATACGAACATAACTTCCAGGATCAGTACTTTCTCTTACATAACGATAATAAAGGGTAAGATTAGCATTGCCAGCAAATGGCACCGAAAATTCCTGAATCAAACTAGCTTCATATAGTCCACCAGCATTTTGAACCCCACCGAAATACGCAAATTTATTTCCTGTATGGGCATGAATATGATCTTTTGCAAAAAATGGATCCGTTTGATCTACAATAATTGGGCTCCCTGTATTGGTTTGAGAAAACCAGGCAATACTCTGCCAATTGGTAGCTTCGAAACCATGATTATTAATATAAGAATTTTGAGCTGAAATAGCTGTTATTGAAAGAAAAAGAACACAAACAAGGGTGAAAATGGTTTTCATTTTGTAAAAATTTCTGCAAAGGTCTGGTTAATATTTTCTAATAGCAACCTGTAACTAGAATTGGAACATTATGACTTAGCAGGGGACTTACTAAACCGATATTAGGTGGTTTTAGGACATAAAAAAAGGCTGATCATTGTCAGCCTTTTTTGTGTAATAAATTATTATTGTTTACTTCTGAACATAGAACTTTTTACCAACGGAACTATTATTCCCTTTTCTAAAGTAAACGGAATATACACCTGTGCTTAATTCTGAAGTGCTAAAAGTATATTCTCCATTTTGAATTTGGTTGAAATCCTGCATCTCAACAATTTTTCCATTCATATCAATGATAGAAATAGTTAAATCCATAGCTTCTGTAAAATCAAAATACATATTAAGTGAATGGTTATTAAAATCATTTACCATTCTAATACCCTCATCTAACATATTAGTTTCGGTTGAAGCACTACCACCTACTGTTAAAGTAATATCATCTACTAGCACATTATATGTCAACGCATTAGCAGAAACCCCTCTAAATTCTAATGTATGTGAACCAGTAGTTACCATGCCAAGGTTTAGATTCACCTGTGCATAGGCTGCATCAAATCCAACTGAGTCGGTACCTGCCTTATAGAATACTTGTGTACCATCCAAAAATGCGGCAATTGAGTCTGTTGCCCCACCATAATTTGGGATCATTAACCAAAAAGAAAGGGTACTTGTTGCCCCAGAGGCAACATTAAAAGTTTGTGTTAATGTTCCAATTTCAGCGGTGCTTGTACCACCGAACCAAGCATACCAACTGCCGGTATGAGGTGCACATGGGCCACCACAAGTTCCGCAACCTGCAACATCACATAATACAGTACCGAAGTTGGTAGATGTGGAGGTCCATTGAGTTCCGCCACCACCTGTTAGTTCAAGGCTGTTATCAACCAAAGCTTCTGTTTGAGCTGTAACAATACCTGTTACTCCCAAACTTACAAATAATAAACTAAGTAGAATTTTTTTCATAGTCGTTTTTTAAAATTTAGATACCAAATATAATAAACATTCAAATATGTCTAATTGGCCATCGACTATTAACAACATAAATTCGACTATTAACTAAATCCCAATGAATGTTTCTGGATTATATGGAGGATTTAGCCCGTTTTTTCTGATAATTGCTCAGGATAAAGTTTAGCATAATCCCTGCAACAATTAATACCATCCCAGCAATGCTCAGAAAAGGATAGGTCTCATTAAATATATAAAATCCGAAAATCAAAGAAAATAACATGCCGGCATATTGTAAGTTAACGATTCCACTGGCCTTCTCCTTTTGCAAGGCCATGGTCATAAAGGTTTGACCTAATTGAGTAAAAATACCGGTAAGTATTAAAAAGATCCAATCCGTACCAGTAGGCATTACAAAGTTGAAAAGCGTGCCGATAAGAGCAAAAGGTAACGCTACCAGTGGGAAATAAAAAACTACTACCATAGGATGTTCGGTGGTAGATGTTTTCCTGATCATGTTATAGGCTAATCCACTAAAAAAGGCAGAGGTGATTCCAATTCCTAAATCTAAAAAACTAATGCGTGAATCGCATCCCTTAATCATCATAACACCTATAAAAGAAACTAAAAAGAAAAGGTACTGGATGGGTTTTGTTTTTTCTTTTACAATAAAAGTAGCCAGGATAATGGTGAAAATGGGTGACAAATACTGAATGGTTACAGCACTGGCCAAGGGTATTTTTTGTAAAGTGTAAAAGAAGGCTGTAAGACTCACCATTCCGAAAACACCCCGGAGTATCAATGCTTTTTTGTTGTTTCCCCAAATGGGTTGATGAATTAATTTAAGATGACTATAACTCGCTACCAACGAAATAAAACATCTTGCCAAAACAATTTCCATTAAAGGAATATGAAAAATAAATTTGATACAAACATTCATTAGGGCGTAAAAGAATGTTGCGAGAATAAGGTATTGCGCCCCTTTAGAAATCATGTACAAATGTAGGAGGCTAAACTATTTTAGAGAAATATTTAACCTTGTTTTACTTTTTAGGTTGATGGCTGGCAACCGGCTTCGATTTTTTGGCCGTTACCTTATCCTTTATGAATCGACCGGTTTCAAATATTCCCAAGCTGATGATGATGGCATATAGGGGAAAAATTGGAGTCATGTATCGGGGCCAATCCTGCCAAACAAAATCTACGTTCCCTATCAACATCAAGGCGAAACTCATCAATAATATTCCGTAAGTATAGAATTGTTTTTTCTCTTTCCATTGTTTCCAGGTAAGTAAGGCACAGAAGGCAATTCCTAGCAGAGCAAATAGAGCATCTAAGAAATTATATTTTACTTTTAATAAACTTCCAAAGGTTCCATAATATCGATCAGGGTTTTCGGGATCCACAATGGCAATCCTTTTGGCCACTAACTCAAAAGCACTTGGCCAACTATGTTTTACTTGTACCCAATTGATAAAGGCTGTTTTTGGTTCAAAGTTGGGATTGAGTTTTTGAACTTCCTTTTCCAACCTTTCTACATCTTTAATGTATTTGGCAGATTTTGTAAGGTGAAATTCGTTTTCCTTGAGGGCATATCGCTGACTTTCTTCGTTGTAGTTTTTACCAATTATGTTCAATTGATTGTACACATTCATCAAGGCCTGCTGATTAGTTCCCGGTGTTTTGGATAAATTAATAATTTCCTGATTAGCCGCTTTTAATCGATCCGTAATTTGATTGCTAGTAAATATTCTTGCCCTTCTGTCGAAATAATCATCAATGGATCCACGCATGGCAGCCATTCTTTCGAAAGGTTGTTTTTGTACTTGTGGATTTAATTTTACAAAAATTAAAAAGGATAAAACTCCTGCAAGTAATCCTGCTATTAATGTTTTTAATAAGGGAGTAAATCGAACCAACGGAGGTTGACTTTTAATTTTGATACCTTTAAAAACGGTGATGATACTGATGATACCAAATACCAAGGCCTCGGTAATAATTACCATACCTGCATTCAATTTACTACTTAAGGCTAATGCTGAAATGATACCCGTACCGGCTCCCCATAAAATAATCTTCCACCATTTATCATTATTTAAAATGGATTTTATGGTTAACAGCATTAACATAAAGGCGATGGCCGACAAGGCTACGGCAAATGAATCTAGACCCACTGCACAGTTTACATCAATAAATGTTTTGTTTAAACTAAGCCATGCTCCGGCCAAAAATCCAATCCAGAAATTAAAAAATAACCAGCCGGTTATCACTACTGCCGCGATGGTTAAAATGGTCATGATGGCATTGGGTTGTCTGGCTAAGTTTTCATATTCAATAGGTGCATAGGAATAGGGAGCAGGAGATGGCTTTTGGGATGGTACATATTTAGTGGACCCTGAATCTGCAATATCACTAGGGACTAAAAATTCAAAATATCCTTTAGGATTTGGTTTCGTGGTAGCAAAAGTTTGAATCCACCAACCCATTACATATTTACCAAAATTAGGGGCTTTCCATCCAAAGGTCCACGTGGCTCTATCGAACCATTGAAAGTCTTTTCTGGGAAAACTGGTGGTATCGTATTTTACCGCTAATGAATATTGTTGTTTTTTATTGGTAATGGTTATTTGATCGTAAGGAAATTTAATGGTGTCTTGTTTATACTGAATAACATTGGTATAATAATTAATCATGGCAGAGTCATCTGTAAAAACATGCACTCCTTTTTTCCATGCATAGGTTGGAAACCAATTATCTAATTCGGTGGTAGGGCGAACATAATTTTTAAAATACATATGGTAACTAGTGATGGAAGCACTGGTCCACATTTGTGCATCGTAAGTATTGGCCTTATTTTTATCTGTGAACGGGATTCTATTAAAGCATCGCACCGTAACGAGAATCATCATTACGGCAAATAAGCCGATATGAACATATTTATTTTGAAGGTACTTCATTGGATACAGGTATGTACAGCAAAAATATAATAATAATGCTTAAACCCTTGCGGTATTTTTCATTATTTTTGTGGCCTATGTCAGCCTCCATTCAAATATCTGCAGTAATTTGTACCTATAACCGCGAAAAATATATTCGCCAGGCTTTGGAGTCGCTGGTAACCCAAACTTTACCTATTGAACATTTTGAAATTATTGTTGTAAACAATAACAGTACCAACCGATCGGAAGAGGAAATTCTGGCCTTTAGAAAGGATCATCCCGAACTAAATTTTGTTTATGTAACCGAAGCGAATCAGGGATTATCTTACTCCAGAAATAGGGGAGTGCATGAATCCAAGGGAGCCTTCATTACTTTTTTGGATGATGATGCGGTTGCTACCCCTGATTTCCTAAAAAAATGCGTCGATTATTCAATAAAATTTCCATCACTGATTGCCTTCGGTGGAAAAATTATTCCTCGTTTTGTAGATGGAAAACCTACATGGTATACAAAATATTATTGGGGAGTTACCGGCCAATTTGATTTGGGAGACGAAGAGTTTAAAATTTTATATCGCGGAAAATTTCCATGTGGATCGAACATGACTTTTAAGCGAAGTTTTTTTGATACCTATGGTTTGTTCAATACCAATCTTGGGAGAAAAGGAGCTATTTTATTGGCAGGTGAAGAAAAGGAATTGTTCTCTAGAGTAAAATCTACCGAAAGAGATTTGGTGATGTATTTTCCGGATTTGCATGTAGAACATTGTGTAGATAATTCAAAACTAAATCCGGGTTATCTAAAAAAATTCTGTTTTGGTTTTGCCAAAGGGGAGAAACTGGAAGTAGAAAACGCTTCCTTCGGTACAAAAATAAGTCGTTATCTCGAATTCACCATCAAGGGGTATGGTGCCATGTTTATTGGACAATTGTATTTTTTAATGGGTCAATTTTCCAAAGGCTGGATGTTGTTTCGTTTCGGATGGTGGGTTTTAATTGGCTTGTGGTTTAAGTAATTTATTCAATTTTTCTTCGTTTTTCTGTTGGGTATTTTTTGTATATTTAATAAAAATCTGGCCCTATGAAATTATTTGTTTTTATATTTTTATTTTTTGGGATAATGGGTTTCGCAAAAGCTCAATCGGCCCAACCGGAATGAGCATATACCATGTGTTTGAGGGATATCTGCAGTTATTGCGAAGTGGGCAATGATGCCTATAACTTGCATCCTTTCTCGAAATTTTATTATTGTTTATGTATTTACAATTTTGAGATTAATATAAACGATTGATATGTTTTAGAACCTAAACAGGCCCAATCTGTTAAAGTATTACTAATTTAAAACCCATCTAAATTTATCGACCACATTGGTTGGAAAGCATGTACTCAATTGGAAGAAGTTTACATGTGGGGTAATGATATGGATTTCCTAAGTTTCCTGCCTGAGAAAATGCTTCAACTCTCCACTTTAAAGAGGGTAAAAATATCGGGGATTTCTATCGAAACATCTGTTTGGAAGGAGTATCAATCCAAATTTCCTAAAATAAAATTTGAGGTGCTGAATTAGCATATTTTCTCCTTATTTGTTAGTATACTTAATTATTGCCCAAATGGCGGCCCCGGCTGACAGCAGGTAGCCCACAGCTGCTAACCTTAACCGGGCACAACTGGCAGAAGCGAATGGTAATGAGCTCTTTGGCTGTTTTGCCCGGATTGGGTTGGCGGCGAGGACTACCGCTAAAGACGGGTTGAGCCGCCCTGTAAATAGCTTGAAAACTGCTTGTTCGCTGGGTTTCTTTCACCAATTTGGTTATCTTTGCACCTTTAAAAATGCTAATTGATTATTTGTTTTTAAATAGAAGAAACGGATAACCATTAACTACTAACAGTGAACAATACCATGAGTAAGGTCTATAGAGAATACAAGCAGCTAAATCTTCCTGAAATAAATAAGGAGATATTGGAATTTTGGAAAGAGAATGATACTTTCCAAAAATCTATTAGCACCCGCGAAGGGAAAAAAGAATATACTTTTTATGAGGGTCCTCCCAGCGCCAATGGAATGCCCGGAATCCACCACGTTATGGCTCGTGCTATTAAGGATATTTTTTGCAGGTTTAAAACTTTACAAGGGTACAAAGTTCAGCGTAAAGCTGGTTGGGATACGCATGGACTCCCCATTGAGTTGCAGGTAGAAAAAGAATTGGGCATTACCAAAGAGGATATTGGAACGAAAATTTCCGTTGATGAATATAACCAGGCTTGCCGAAAATCGGTAATGAAATTTACTGATAAGTGGAATGCATTAACCGAGCAAATGGGTTATTGGGTGGATATGAGTGATCCTTATATCACCTACGAAAATGATTATATAGAATCGGTTTGGTGGTTGTTAGGTGAGTTTTATAAAAAGGATCTTTTATATAAAGGATATACTATACAACCCTATTCACCAGCTGCTGGTACTGGTTTAAGTTCGCATGAATTGAACCAACCTGGCACCTATAAACCGGTGAAAGATACAACCATTGTGGCGCAGTTTAAAGCGCTAGGCAATCAGAAAACAAAAAATGGAAGAGAACTTCCAATGGATACTTTCTTTTTGGCATGGACTACCACTCCTTGGACTTTACCATCGAATACCGCTTTGGCTGTTGGAAAAAATATTGATTATGTTTTAATAAAAACTTTTAATCCATATACAGGCGATGCGGTAAACGTAATTCTGGCTAAAGACTTAATGGCCAAATATTTTTCGGTGGATAACGAAAATTTAGAACCTTTTGAATATAACGCCGGAGACAAAAAGTTACCTTATACAATTTTGGATACCTTTAAAGGCACCGATTTAGAAGGTTTAAAATATGACCAATTGCTTCCATATGCCAAGCCGGATGGGGATGCCTTTAAGGTAATTATTGGCGATTTCGTAAGTACTGAAGATGGAACAGGTATTGTACATATTGCTCCAAGCCATGGTGCGGATGACTTTAGAACCGCTAAACAAAATGGTATTGGCGCTATTCTATTAGTTGATAAGCAAGGTAGGTTTACCCAGGAGGTAACGGATATGGCCGGTGAATATGTGAAGGAAGAATATTTATCCGATAAGCCCGCTGATTACAAAAGTGTGGATGTACGCATTGCCATCAAATTAAAAGAAACCAACCGTGCTTTTAAAGTTGAAAAATACGAGCATACTTATCCACATTGTTGGAGAACTGATAAGCCTATTTTATATTATCCGTTGGATTCATGGTTTATTAAAACCACCTCCATCAAACAGAAATTAATTGATCTGAATAAAACCATCAATTGGAAACCTGAATCTACCGGAACCGGTCGTTTTGGAAATTGGTTGGAAAATTTAGTGGATTGGAATTTATCCAGAAGCAGGTATTGGGGAGTTCCCTTACCTATTTGGAGAACCGTGGATGGAACCGAAGAAATTTGTATTAATAGCATTGAGTTATTACGTGCTGAAATAGAAAAGTCCATCAAAGCCGGATTCATGAATTCAAATCCGTATGCTGAAGGAAATGATTTTGATGTACACCGTCCGTATGTGGATGATGTGATTTTGGTTTCGGCAGGAGGCAAACAAATGTTCCGTGAAAAGGACCTTATTGATGTTTGGTTTGATAGTGGTGCAATGCCTTATGCACAGCAACATTATCCTTTCGAGAACAAAGAAATGATTGATGGTAAAAAAGCTTTCCCGGCAGATTTTATTGCTGAAGGGGTCGATCAAACTCGTGGTTGGTTTTTTACTTTGCATGTAATTGCTGCAGCTATTTTTGATACGGTAGCTTATAAGACCGTAGTCTCGAACGGACTGGTACTTGATAAAGTAGGGCAGAAGATGAGTAAACGTTTGGGCAATGCGGTTGATCCGTTTATGGCCATGGATACTTATGGTGCAGATGCCTTACGTTGGTACATGATTACCAATGCCGAACCATGGGATAACTTAAAGTTTGATATGGACGGGGTGGTTGAGGTACAAAGAAAATTCTTTGGTACACTTTATAATACCTATTCATTCTTTACCCTCTATGCCAATTTGGATGGATTTGTTTACGATGAAAAAAATATTACTCCGGTAAAAGATAGAACTGAATTTGATCAGTGGATTATATCTGAATTACAATCGTTAATAAAAGAGGTTACCGAACAATACGAAGATTATAATCCAACCAAAGCAAGTCGTCCTATACAGGATTTTGTTACGGATCGTTTATCCAATTGGTATGTTCGTTTATCTCGCAGAAGATTTTGGAAGGGAGAGATGACCAATGATAAAAAAGCGGCCTACGAAACCCTCTACGAATGTATGGTAACCATTACTCAATTAATGAGTCCGGTGGCTCCATTTTTTGCAGAATGGTTGTATAAAAATTTAACGGATTCGGTAAGGGAAACGGCAAAAAATAACCAAACTCCATTTGCGGCTGAATCGGTGCACCTAACGTATTTAAATGCTGCGGATGAATCACTGATTAATAAGGAGCTGGAACATAGCATGAGTTTGGCGCAAAGGATTACTTCATTGATTTTATCCTTGCGGAAGAAACATAAATTAAGGGTCCGTCAGCCTTTACAAAAAGTAATGATTCCGGTATTAGATCCTGCTTATAAAAAAGCCATTGAAAAGGTGCAAGGTTTAATACAAAGCGAAGTGAATGTGAAAGAAATTAGTTTCTTAGAAAATGATGATGCGGGGATGTTGGTGAAACGAATTAAACCCGATTTTAAAAAGCTCGGACCTAAATACGGAAAGTTGATGAAGGAGATTTCTGTGGCGGTGGGCAACTTCGGTCAGCAGGAAATTGCAACAATTGAACGTGAAGGTTCGTATGAGTTGCAAATAAACAACGAACAGGTCATCTTAACCAGAGAAGATGTAGAGATTGCATCGGATGATATTCCGGGTTGGTTGGTAGCTAATGACAATGAATTAACCGTTGCATTGGATATTACCTTAACACCCGAATTGATTCAGGAAGGTTTGGCAAGAGATATTGTAAACCGTGTTCAGAATGTAAGAAAGGATAGAGATTATCAATTAACCGACAGAATTCAGGTGAAGATTCAAATAGCTGAAGGGGTGGAAGAGGCAGTAAAAAACAATTTATCCTATATCTGTAGTGAGGTATTGGCTGATAAACTGGAAGTTATGGCTAAATTGGATGAAACCTCGGCTGTTGAAATCGAGTTAGAAGATAATTTAAAAACCTTGATAGAAGTATCATTAGTTTAATAATTTTGCCCGTCTGAACTTAATTAACCAGTTGAGTTTATCCCTGGCTAAATGTTTTAAATCAGGAAAGGCAGTAAATACTTAAAACCCCAAATAAAGAAAATACTATGGCAAAGGCAAAAACCGTTGCAAAAGCAACACCAACAGCAAAAGGTAAAACGGCTGCTAAAAAAGATGATCAGGTAAGATACTCAGATGAGGTGCTGGAGGAATTCAGAGAGCTGATTCAAAAGAAACTAGATAAAGCTAAAAAGGAATTGGAAATTCTTTCTGATGCTTTTTCGCATAAAGATGGTAACAATACCGATGATACTTCTCCTACCTTTAAATTGATGGAAGATGGTGCTGAGATTACCTCTAAAGAAGAGATTGGTCAATTAGCTGCTCGTCAGAAAAAATTTATTGATAACCTGGAGTTGGCTATGTTGAGAATTCAAAACAAAACTTATGGTATTTGTAGAGTTACCGGCAAATTAATTCCAAAAGAAAGATTACGTGCCGTTCCTCATGCCACTTTAAGCATGGAAGCAAAAATGGCTCAAAATTCTAGCAAAGATTAATTCTATCCACCGACAGAATTTACCATGATACAAAATCAAACAGGGAATCAAAAATCGACCATGCTCAAAAGAGCATTCATTATTATCTTTTTAGCCTTGTTGATTGATCAGGTGATCAAGATCTGGATTAAAACCACCATGAAGTTGGATGACCACCACATGGTGCTGGGTAAATATCTTCAATTATATTTTATCGAGAATAATGGAATGGCCTTTGGAATGCAGTTAGGTGAACATTGGGGTAAAATTGCCTTAACTGTATTTAGAATGATTGCCTGTGGGGTTATTTTTTGGTTCTTATTTGATTTAGCCAAAAAATCAACCGACAAATTTAAGATGACTGTTTTTGCATTGATTTTTGCTGGTGCTGTGGGCAATACCATTGATTGTATTTTTTATGGTCAATTATTTTCTGCCAGTACATTTAATCAAGTGGCTACCATGTTTCCCGCTGAAGGAGGATACACTTCCTTATTAAAAGGTAAGGTAGTGGATATGTTTTATTGTGAGATTTTTAGAATTCATCAATCTCAGGCAAGTTGGTTGCCCGGATTTTTATTTGATAGAAATGGGGAATGGATTTTCTTCCGACCTATTTTCAATTTTGCAGATGCCTGCATCTCAGTAGGTGTGGTAATGTTACTACTTTGGCAAAAAAGATTTTTTGGCAAAATGGCAGCGGCTAACAAATAAACTATATTTTATACCGTAGGAGGCGTATTTGGATCGTTGTTTTGCCAGGTATTCGTTAATGAGTTATTGCTATCCTGAACTGCATTAACACCACCTGGACCCAAATAGGTGATGGTCTTACTAAATGCCAACCATGGTAAGAAAATGATATTTAAAAAAGTCAGCCCAATTCCAAAGCCCTCATCTTTGCCGAAACTTTTTGCCAAAGCAATATTGGTAACAATAGCCGCATAAATATTTACAATAGGAATTAAGTGCAATACAAAAGTAAGATCGTCCTTACCTGCAATTTTTGTTGTTAGGATATAAGAGTTATAAATGGGTATAAGAGAAATCCATCCTTCTTGTCCGGCTTTTACAAAAATCTTCCAGCGACAAATAATAATAAATACCAAAAAAGGAATGAGAATAAGCATCTCACATAAAAAAACCATTAAGAATACTTCTGAATCTTTGTCCATAATTTATGATGTTATTGAATGACTAAACTAATAATTATTTTACGATTCCCGACTTTTTAGCAAAATAGGCCGCAAAATCAAGCATGTCCTGAGATAACTCCTGGTCATTAGTGGCCCTTTGCATGGTTTCACTCATAGAAATGATGTTTTGATATACAAAATAATACATTTCTTCTACCATCAGGTCCTTGTTCCAAAGGTCTATCCGCATGGAATTATTCTCTTTTACATCCCAAAAGCTCAGCATCATGGCTTTTACTTCTCTGTCTTCCTGAACACCACTATCAGTTGCTACCCAGCTAATACTTTCCGGATTGTTATTTTCGTCGTTGCCAATTTTTATATTGATCTCTGATCTTTTTTTTATCATACTTTAGGAATTAAAAATTAAAAATTAAAAATGTAAAATCCTGTTCTTTTCTATTGATTTCGCAGACATTTTGCATTTTTAATTTTTAATTTGACATTTTTAATTTAAAATTATTTTTTCGGCTTGTATCTGCTTGAATTTAATATCTGTTTGGCATTGTTATTCATCATCAATTGCTCGATGGTTATATCCTTGTTGTTTTTCATGAATGCGGTAACAATTTTCCATCCTAACCAAATGCCTGTTCGGCCTGGTGAATCATCCGGCATGCCGGCACTAAAGGGAGCTTCCCCACAATATTTATTGATTTGTTTAAAGTCTTTGGTGTACAAAAGTTTTTTATCCAGAAAAAAGGACCACATCATAAATTCATTTTTATTACAAAATTCTAATTGTTTTTTTGTGTACCCAAACAAGATACTATCATGTTCGTTGGGTAAAATCTTTTCTAATAAATACATGGTTTTACCTTGATAAATCATTTCATCTAACATGTCCATTTTGGGTTGTCCGTTGTCAAATTCGGCACTGATCCATCCTCGAAGGAGATCTCCCACCATATACTCTTTTTCTTTTCGGTATTTAATATATTCAGGCAGGTGAGCATAATATTTACTGGATTTACCCAAATATTGATCTAAGGATATACAAATGGTGCTATCTAAAGCAACCACCACATTGTTAAATCCGAAATTATAGGTAAGTACATTTGGGATAGTACGTTTGGGTAAATAATATTTATAAAATTTAAACGCTTCGGTTACGTCTTTTTTAAACCATTCAAGATCCGAAAATTGTTGAGTTACTGCTGCATGTAATTCCTGGATATCCTTATCAAATAAAAATGCTTTGATATATAGAGAGGCAGCACTATCTTCTAATGTTGCTACACGGGTTAGGGTACTAAAATACAATTCGGTGAAATAGGGAATCTTTTTATTGAGGGCTTCCAGACTTTGACGTGAGGCGGAGTCCTTTTTAAGGGCTTCTAATTCCTGATCAAATCGGATGAACTGAATGTCGACCTGAATATTGGACACATCCGGGGTTTTGTTGTCTCCGCAAGCGGTGAGCATAAGGCCGATCAAAAAGAGTAAATAGAATCTTTTCATGGGGTAAAATTAATATAAATACTAACTAGAAAATCAGTATATTTATTTTGTAAAATCAAGGTTCGATTATAAACATTTGAATTTTTGCAGGTGTAAAGCAATGAGGAGTCTTTTGGTTGTTGTTATTGTGTTTATTGGATTGGGGATACATTTATCTGCCCAAACTAATTCAACCATTGATTATTCCCGAAAATCATCCACCTGGTTAGATATATATCGCAATCAGGAATCTTATATTCCAACTGCCGATGATCCCCTAAAAACCATTCATTGCCAACTCATCATCTGGCAGAAAGATGATGGAACAGGAACCTGGAATCAAAATGATCCGGAGCATATCAAAAGACTGAACTCCATGATTGATTTGATTAACTTGTTTTGGTCCAATGCCCAAGGCCCGTCAGATTCGGTGCCGGGAGTCGTTCCGTTGGGGTTTTCGAATATTCAATTCGAATTTGGATTAAAGTTTTATCGCAATTCTCAATTTTATGACAATGGATCGGGTTTATGTTTCAATTTCGATTCGTTAAACAAAGCGGCGATCCGATTAGAACCGGACAATGCCCATTATTTAAATATCCATTTGGTTTCATGCGCATGCAAAGCCGGTGGATGTACCAACATTTTAGGTTCTTATCAATTTTCAGATCAAACCATTATTCTCAATTCTAATCATGCCGCTGATACCGACGATTGGGATGATGCTCGTAATATTGCTCATGAATTAGGACATGCTTTGGGTTTACGACATTTATACAATGCCGGTGGACCGGAACCTTGCAATTCATCCGGAGTTGATTTTTTAGATGATGCCATGTTTCCTGTTGGAGTTAATGGTTGTGAATCGAAAACCCAATGCACCCATTGTTATAATACAGCCGGTGGTTGCAATCCCTATGCTTCAAAAAATGATCTTTGTGATAACAATTTAATGGGAGGTGGTAGTGATTATAAATATTTATCCCCTAAACAAATTGGAAGATGCCATAGGGTACTAGCCATCACCAATATGAGCAAGTACACCACGGGATATTCAAAAAATCCATGGATCGTTGCCAACAATCAGGTATGGGATTTCGAAATTAAATTTTATCAGGATATCAAGATAGAATCGGGTTGTACACTTGAGGTGAAGGGGATTGTTCATATGGTGGATAATGCCAAAATTGTTGTTCAACCCGGGGCCAAATTAATTATTAACGGGGGACTTATTACCAATGGAGGCAGCCCCTTTGCCGGTTCCAATGATGTTTGGAAGGAAATTCAGGTTTTGGGAGGCAAAGTTAAAATCGAGGGAAAACCTAAAAGAATCTTTCAAATGGGAAAAGTGGAAATCCTCAATGGTGGCCGAATTGAGAAATGTTGCCATGGAATAAAAATTTATCATCAACGCTAAGCAGCCAGAGCTGAATCATTCCATTTGGATTCTCTTGATGAGGTCCTTTAGTTAGTAGGGTCCTATTTATTTTTTGTGGCTGCCCTGAATTCGGCCTCTTCGGGTTAAACGAGCTAACTATCTAAAAATTAACTAACAATACATGTTTTCAACCATTTTTTTTTACATTTTTGCATTCCGCTTGAATCAAACGATAATTAATATAAAGACTAAACACAATGAGCAAAATTAAAGTAGCAAATCCGGTAGTTGAAATGGACGGCGATGAAATGACCCGAATCATTTGGAAATTTATTAAAGACAAATTAATCCTTCCATATTTGGATGTGGATATTAAATATTTTGACCTGGGTGTTGAATACCGCGATCAAACAGATGATAAAGTAACCGTAGAAGCTGCTGAGGCGATTCAGAAATATGGAGTGGGAATTAAATGTGCTACCATTACTCCCGATGAAGCTCGTGTGGAAGAATTTAAGTTGAAACAAATGTGGAAATCACCTAATGGAACCATTCGTAATATTTTGGATGGTACTGTTTTTCGTGAGCCTATTGTAATGAAAAATGTTCCTCGTTTAGTTACTACCTGGGATTCTCCAATTATTGTTGGTCGTCATGCTTTTGGTGATCAATACAAGGCGACAGACTTCGTTGTACCTGGAAAAGGAAAATTAACCATTAAATTTGAAGGTGAAGATGGAAAGGTGATTGAACATGAAGTATTCAAGTTTACAGGACCTGGTGTTGCTATGGGAATGTACAATTTAGAAGCTAGTATTTTTGGTTTTGCACGTAGTTGTATGAATGTGGCTTTAGATAAAAAATGGCCATTATATTTGAGTACAAAAAATACCATCTTGAAAAAATATGATGGTCGTTTTAAAGATATTTTTGAAGAGGTTTATCAGAATGAATATAAATCGAAGTTCGAAGCGGCGGGTATTGTTTACGAACATCGTTTAATTGATGACATGGTAGCCTCTGCTATGAAATGGAACTGTAAATTTGTTTGGGCTTGTAAAAATTATGATGGTGATGTTCAATCAGATTCAGTTGCTCAAGGTTTTGGTTCATTGGGTTTAATGACCTCTGTTTTGGTTACTCCTGATGGAAAAATTATGGAAGCTGAAGCAGCTCATGGTACGGTAACTCGTCATTACAGAGACCACCAAGCCGGTAAACCAACTTCTACTAATCCAATAGCTTCTATTTTTGCTTGGACCCGTGGTTTGGAGTTCCGTGGTAAATTGGATAACAATCAGGAGTTGATCAACTTCTGCCATGCTTTAGAAAAAGTTTGTGTGGATGTAGTTGAAAGTGGAAAAATGACTAAAGATTTAGCGGTTTGTATCCATGGTAATAAAGTAAATCATGGTGAACATTATTTATATACCGAAGAATTTTTAGATGCCATCGATTCTCAGTTAAAAGAAGTATTGAGCAAACAAATGGCAAACTAAATGTTATTTCAATATTGATAATAGAAAGACCGAACATTTTGTTCGGTCTTTTTTTGTTCTCTTATGTCATCTCGACCGAAGTGGCGAGATCTAAACTTCGATACTGTGCCAAATTCTTCCAATCAGGTTTAAGTGACAAATGATTCCCTATTTATGGTAGAACATTCAACCAGCCCATTCGTTTAGATTATAAATATCCATTCAATTGAAAATCATTTATACCTTTCTATTTTACGTCTTTGCCTTGAGCCTATCATCTCAAAGAATCAATGGCAAACTTCATGATAAACAAACCAATCACGGATTTGAATATGTACATGTATTTATTGTAGATCCGGTAGATGCATCTATAATAAGTTATACCACCACAGATTTTGATGGATATTTTCATATCAATGAATTCTTACAACCATTAAAATCTAAACAGTATCAAATTAAAATTGCCGATACCTACCTTCCGGATACGTCCTTCATTTTCGAAAATGATAATTCTTTTCGGTGGTTGGCATTGGATCCATTAAAAGCAGTTGATTGGGTCACAGTTCAATACAATAATATCGGAAGGGTAAATTATTCGATCAATTTAGATTTTGATGAATGGGTATATAGCAGCTATGCAAATTATGTGGATTCTGCTACCGCTAAGCTGCAAAGATTCAATGATTCGCTAGATCTTGCGGAGTCCATAGAATGGGATCAATGGGAAAAGGAATCTAGCCGAATCGATTCGCTTAATAAAATCAGCGAGATTGACTATGAAATTGGACCACCTCCAGCATCAATAGAACACGAAGTGGCCATTTATGATCAAATCAATCTGGTCATGTCAAGTCCATCCAAAGGTTGGGAAAACTGGTTAGATCGATTATTAAAAATACCTAGATTGAAGCCGGTGTTAAGATCTCATCGTTCGTTTTATTTGGAATTTACCATGGAGAAGATGGAAATTTCCGGGAATCCCGTGGAGATTTTTAACTCAAATGGCAAAATGATCAAATTGCCGAAGAATGTATTTACTGGCATTAGAGATAGTCAACCGGAATATTGGGAATTAGGAGTACGAAACGGTCGACTCTTTACTTTTAATCGATTTATTAAGTACCGAATACATTTTATTTATCAGGAATAGGATTTTTATTTTTTCTACTCACCATATATACCCCAGTAAATATCATCAATGCGCAACCTACCAAAACCCATGTAATGGTATCTTTGCCCAGCCATACACTATGCACCGTTGCGATAATAGGTTGTGTATAAATAAAGATACCCACCACCGAACTGTCTACATATTTTAAAGCATAAATATTAAAAAGATAAGCTATAAAGGTAACCCCCAAAATAACGAAACAGGTTTTCCAAATAATATCAGGGGTAAAAGTTTGCCATTGAATTTCCATGGTTTGTTTAAACCCAAAAGGCAACACAAACATTAATCCGAAAGTAAATACCCAGGTTATAACTGTTAGGGGTTTATATTTTTTCATCAGGGGTTTTGCAAATACAAAATAGATAGCGTACGAAATGGCATTGAGGATGATAAAAATATTTCCTAACCAGGCTCTCGGACTATTGGTCATACTGCCCCTGCTATAAATAATGATGGCTATTGCACCTGAAGCACCCAATGCCGTGCCTATAATTTTAAACCAGGTAAGTTTTTCTCTTGAGAATATTACTCCAATTACCAAAATGGTAATGGGTGTAGCACTCATTAATATACTTGCATTGATAGGGGAGGATAAATTTAATCCTTCAAAAAATAAAAGCTGATTGATGGCAACTCCAAATAATCCGGATAATGCCAGAAACTTTAAATCCTTCTTTTCTATTTTTTCTATTCCGGTAAAAAGTTGGATGAGCCAAAATAAAATAAGTGCTCCGGATACCCTTATCAAAATAAAACCAGAGGGTTTGATAAATGCTGGCATTACATCTTTAGCAATTACAAAATTGATTCCATAGATGCCGTTTACTATAAATAAGGCTAAAAAAGGGAGTAGTAAAGACTTTTTCATTTTTTTATAACCCTTACAGCAGGTAGAATGCCGAATTGTTTTGCTAATATTGTGATGCAATAGTACAGAATAAATTTCTCCCTGTGTTCGAGACGCATTTTTTTTCATCTATTCTTTTACCAGTTTCTTTAGCATTTATTATGCTGGGGATGGGTTTATCATTGACTCGAAGGGATTTTGCCAATATTTTTTTACGTCCCAAAGCGGTGGTGGTAGGTTTAGCTGCTCAAATGCTGGCCTTACCGGTAATTGCATTTGCCATCGCCTATGTTTTTCCAGTTCCACCCGAAATTAAAGTAGGACTTTTTTTAGTAGCGATTTGTCCGGGAGGAGCCACCAGTAATTTGCTCAATTATTTATTGAATGGAAACCTGGCTTTATGTGTTTCGCTGACCACCATTAATAGTTTTCTTACCCAAATATCTATACCCTTATTATTAAATCTTGCCCTTCGGTTTTTTATGCACAGTGAAGCAGATGTTCAACTTTCTTTTTGGGAAACTTTGATTCATATTGTCTTAATTACCCTGGTGCCCGTTATTGCGGGAATTTTATTGGGTCATAAGTTTCCAAATTTTGCAGGTAAGGTAAAGTCACCCATGAAAAAGATTATGCCTTCTTTAATGGCCATAGCTGTAGTAGGTGCTGTTATACTAGAGAAAAAGGAAAATATTGTTGAATTAACTACTGGGCATTATATTACTCTAGTGCCGATGGCTCTATTACTTAATTTGGGTGCTTTGTTCTCGGGTTATTATATTTCCAAATGGTCAGGATTAAGCAAAAAATCATCGGTTACCATAAGTCTTGAGGTGGGTTTGCATAATACGGTATTAGCTATTTATATTGCTACGGCATTGTTGCATAACCCAAGCATGGCCTTGCCGGGAATTGTATATGCCATG
>JBEIQI010000303.1:0-3259 GCA_040376605.1 Flavobacteriales bacterium
GCTTCTAAAACCAAGGTGGTTGCGAAGAAAAAACCCATAGCAAAAGCTAAAGTTGCTATTAAGACAAAAACTAAACCTAAAACCAAACCTGCAGCAAAAATTAAACCTGTTGCATCAAAGAAAAAAATAGCTACTAAAAAAGCCCCCCTAAAACCTGCCCGTCCAATTGGCGGTAAAACAGTTAAAAAGAAAGTGGCCAAAGCACCGGTAAAAAAGGTGGTTGCCAAGAAAATAGTGAAGGTGATTAAAAAAACTGTTTCAGGGAAAAAGCAAGTTCCTGTTTCAAAGACGAAAAAAAACATACCGGTTAAAAAAGCCGCTCCTGTTGTAAAAACAAAAAAAGTTAGTAAGCCAACTCAACCAGTTAAGGCGGTCAAAACCGCTGTTAAAACTGTGCTTCCTAAACCAGTAAAGGAAAAAACACCAAAAAAACTAGCTGCAGAAATTCAGAAAGTAAAGGAAAAAGCTTCTAAACGAAAGCCAAAGAAAATGTCTTCCGATGAAGATGAACCTAAAATTGATGAATTGGATCCAATAGTTGAGGAATTAATTTCTGCTAAAAAGAAAGGTAAATTACCCAAGGTTCCTAAAATACCGTCCCCTATTAAATTGATCCCAACGGTAAAGATTGAAGCTGTTGAAAAAGAACATATCATTCCTAAAAATTTTAGAAGTGGCGGAAAGGAAAAATTTGAAATGGAGTTTTATATTAAATCCTCCCCAAGAATATTATATAACTTTATTAGTTCACCTAGTGGTCTATCTGAATGGTTCTCTGATGATGTTAATATTAAAAATGGACTTTATACTTTCTTTTGGGAAGATAGTCAGGAACAAGCAAAATTATTAGCAACCAAGGAATTTGAGTTAATGCGTTTTAAATGGACTATTTCTGATGAGGATGATACCTATTTCGAAATGCGTATTAAGATTGATGAGCTTACAGGTGATGTAGCCCTTATCATTACTGATTTTGCTAAAAAGGAAGAATTGGATGAAGTTCAAAGATTATGGGATGCTCAAATTCACGATCTATGCAAAGCGCTAGGTTCCTAAGAGATTGCACAATTGCCTATTTATTGATTTAAAGGATACCCTTATTTAGTTTAGGCTTACTCTTTATAAATTTATTCATTAGAACAAATACGATTAAGGCAGATAAAAAGCCTATAATTGAACCTACATAAATATCTCCAAAAAAATGTTGGGCCAAGTATACTCTTGAATAGGCCGTGATAATGGCTAAAAATGAAAAAAACAGTCCCCATCGTTTGTCCTCAATAATCATGGTTATAAATAATGCCATTGCAAAAACAGTGGACGAATGCCCAGATGGAAATGAATGATAAAAATGATGTTTAACGCCATCTACTAAATGAATAGTATTGATGCCTTCAAAATATTTTGCAGGTCTCAATGCATCTGTGAAAATGAGCTTCTTCATAATTTGCGGAATGACGGATGAAACCGTAAATATGGTAAACCCAATAATCCCATTACCCAAATTTTTAAATAATACGAATAGACAAACAATAAAAAAAACTAATCCATTACCTAGCCCGGTAATCCAATAAAATGCCTGATCTGCAAAGGGTGTATGATAGCTATTGAAAAATAAAAACAAGGTGGATTTATTCACTAAAGCTATTAAGATAGCTCCTAATACAAGAAAGGGGGCAAATATGAAATGAAAATATTTGGGTTTATTAATTAAAACTTCTCTCATCCTTTCTTTTTCTGGTATAAACTGGACTTAAATAACCCTATTCTTGCTAAAAAATGTTGAATAGAGACTCTTAAAACGCCTAATCCATACTTAACACTTCTACTAAAATTAATAGATGATGCTTCCTCAAAATATTTTGTAGGGCATGATACCTCTCCTATTCTAAATCCAGCAAAAACAGTTTGAGAGATAAACTCATTATCAAAAACAAAATCCTCCGAGTTATTCTCGAAAGAAATCGTTTCCAGTATTTCCTTACTATACGCTCGATAGCCTGTATGGTACTCTGATAATTTCTCGCTGATCAGTATGTTTTGAACCAAGGTTAAGAATCGATTTGCAACATACTTATATAAAGGCATCCCCCCCTTTAAAGCACCTTTTCCCAAAATACGAGAACCTAAAACCATATCGTATTGATCGGAGGCAATCATTGAGGCCATGGCAGGGATTAATTTGGGTGTGTACTGATAATCTGGATGAAGCATAATAACAATATCCGCATTTAGTTCCAGGGCCTTTTTATAACAGGTCTTTTGATTGCCACCATATCCCCTGTTTTTCTCATGACGAATGATATGGTTAATACCGAGTATTTTCCCTAATTCGGTAGTATTATCACCACTGGCATCATCCACTAACACCACTTCATCTACAATATCCATTGGGATTTCCGCATAGGTGCTTTCTAAGGTCTGCGCAGCATTATAAGCTGGTAATACAACGATTAGTTTTTTACCCAGAATCATTTTGTAAAAATATTGAAAATAATATCAAGAGAACCATCACGTTATGTATTTTTGTAAAAACTCGGCAATTGAAAAAGCTAGACTGGCTCATAATTCGTACATTTCTTGGACCCTTCATCCTTACCTTCTTTATTGCGATTTTTGTATTAGTTATGCAGTTTTTATGGAGACATATTGAAGATCTAGCTTCTAAAGGACTCGAATTCACCATTGTAATGAAATTACTTTTTTATGCATCTGCATCCCTGGTTCCCATGGCTTTGCCAATAGCGGTATTGTTATCATCCATCATGACCTTGGGTACCACCGCAGAGAATTTAGAATTGGTAGCCTCCAAATCTGCAGGAATTAGTCTCATTCGATCATTAAGACCTCTTTTTTTATTGGCTATTCTAATTAGTATTACAGCCTTTCTATTTGCTAATAATGTTTTGCCAGTAGCGAACTTTAAGCTTAAAGGGATTATTAGCTCTATTGCCCGCAAAATGCCTGCCATCGATATTCAGGAAGGCAGTTATTACGATGGATTAAAGGGGTTTACCCTTATGGTAGATAAGAAGGAAAAGGATCAAAAGACCTTTTATGGATTAGTGGTCTATGACCATACCAATAACACCCAAGGTGCTGAGAACATTATTAAAGCATCCAAAGGAGACATTCAAGTATCGGATGATGGAAACTATATGATGCTTAATTTATTTAATGGAGTAAGATATTCTGATATGAATTTCTACAACAGAAAACAGGCCGGATATCCTTTCTCAAGGGAGTTCTTTAAAGAACA
>JBEIQI010000377.1:0-1297 GCA_040376605.1 Flavobacteriales bacterium
ACGAAAGATGGGTTGTCCGTTCTCATCCAACTTACTCATATTACTGCGTTGTATCTCATCGAACACCTCTCCTATTTTATCTTGCAAACCATGACGAAGAATGGTTCCCAATAATATATATAATTGATCACCTAAAGCATCAGCCACTTCAACAAGATCACCGTTATTAGCAGCCTCCAAATATTCTTCATTCTCTTCACGCATCAAGGTATAGCGAAGTAATATTTCATCTTTTGAAATAATGGTTGGGCTTTGGTTATTCCCAACTTTAAAAGCATCATGAAACTCAGCTACCTTATTCAGTTTATCATTCAGTGTATGCATGTTCTATATATTTAATGGAATAAAGGTATAGGTTAATAGTATCAAATTAATTGCAGTGGATAATAATTACACACAGGAAATCAACAGAACTGGGTGGGGGTAATTGTATGTGATTAGATTTGCCTTGATACAATCGGGTAAAGCATTCTAAATAAATTAACCAATTTATTTATCTTTACCATATGATTATTACCAAAACCCCTTTTAGAATAAGTTTTGTTGGTGGAGGATCTGATTTGGAGGCATTTTATAGTCAGCATCCGGGAGCCGTTTTAAGCACATCCATCAATCAGTATATGTATATTTCATCACATAAATATTTTGATGAAGACCAAATCAGGGTAAAATATTCTCAAACAGAAACGGTAACCAATATAGCAGATTTAAAACATCCAATTTTAAAATCCGTTTTACAAAGATTCAAGTTAAATGGAATAGAAATCAGTTCCATAGCAGATATTCCCGGTGGAACAGGAATGGGTTCATCTTCTTCATTTACTGTAGGATTATTGCATAATTTATACACTTCTATAGGCAAGGAAGTTTCTAAAAAAGAATTAGCGGAAGAAGCATGTCATATTGAGATCGATCTTTTAAAGGAGCCCATCGGGAAACAAGATCAATATGCAGCCGCTTATGGTGGCATGAATGTTATCAGATTCGAAAAAAATGGAAATACAATTGTTGATCCGGTAAAAATATCACCTAACCTTCTTGAAGAATTAGAAGATAACTTATTGATGTTTTACTTAGGAAGTCAACGAAAAGCTTCTGATATTTTAACCGAACAAAAGAAAAATACCTCTACCGCAGATAAGACTCAGTCCTTAATAAAAATGGTGAATTTAGTGGATGATCTTAAAAACTCATTGGAAGCTGGAAGTCTGCATGATATGGGAAGCATATTGCATGAGAATTGGATCCTTAAACAGCAATTAGCATCTGCCATTACCAATCCTGATATTAATAATTG
>JBEIQI010000304.1:0-3194 GCA_040376605.1 Flavobacteriales bacterium
CTCTCAGTATTACAAGGATTTTGCAGCGACCGCCAAAGACGACAAAGTACTTAAAATAGACAAGAATATAACCACGCTTGAAGAAGCCAAAAAGAAGATGTCCCGCGGCCAGCTGGACAGCACGATTTATTTTCCGGCTGAATTAAATCAAAACTGTATTGATGCGTAATTTCAGGCTGTATAGTTCTATTTGTCATAATCATTATTTAAACTCAATCCAATTAACTTTACTAACTATTTCTTGGCATAATACTCTAATACATTAGAGTTTTCAATTCGGAAAACATCCTTTGAAATTCGCTCAATATCCTTCAATTCAATTTTATTATACGAATCCAATTCCGTATTAATTTTATTGGCATCACCTAGGAGTTCGCTGGTTGCCAATTTCATCGCAATATTTAAAATATTCATGAGAGAAAATTTTTCTCTGGTATCTAATTTGTTCTTTACCTTTTGCAGTTCTGCCTCCTTTACGGGTGAGGATTGCAGTCTGTCTAGCTCGGCCCATATAGCCTTTTCTCCATCCTGCATGGAAAATTTTTTATCCAACTTCCCACTAACCACAATCAACCCCGGATCATAACTACCCATTACATAAGCCCCGATTTCGGTAAAGATCTGTTGTTCTTTTACCAATGATTGATATAATCTACTGGTATTTCCGCTACTTAAAATATCAGTAATTAAATCATAAATGAAATAGTCAGGATGGCTCCTTTCGGGCATGGGGAAGGCAATCGTTAACAAATCCGCAGGAACGTCTCTTTCTACCTTTAATCTTCGCTGTTCAAGTTGTTTAGGTTCTTTGGGTAAATTTCTGGTTGCAACCTCTAGTTTTGGAATAGGAGCAAACCATTTTTCTGCCAATTGTTTTACCTGCGCAAGGGTAACATTCCCAGCCACCACTAAATTGGCATTGTTAGGCGCATAGTGTTTAAAGAAAAAGTTCTTTACATCATCCAATTCAGCATCTTCAATATGTTTAATTTCCTTACCAATAGTTGGCCATAAATATGGATGCTGAGTATAAACCAACGGACGTAATAATAACCAAACATCGCCATAAGGTTGATTGAGGTAACGTTGTTTATATTCCTCAATCACCACCTTTTTTTGAACGTCTAATTTCTCTTGCAAAAAGGCTAATTCCAGCATCCTATCACTTTCCAACCAAAAACCTGTTTCAATATTTTGGGCAGGTACAGTTAAATAATAATTGGTAATATCATTGCTCGTAAAAGCATTGTTGGATCCACCTGCATTTTGCAAAGGGCCATCATAATTGGGAATGTTTTTAGAACCTTCGAACATAAGATGTTCAAAGAGATGGGCAAAACCAGTCATCCTTTCCTCTTCATCTCTGGCACCCACATCATATAGAATATTCATTACGGCCATAGGAGTAGTATTGTCTTCATGCACCAACACTACCAAGCCATTATCTAATACAAATCTTTCAAAATTTACCATATATTTATCTTAAGGTGCCCCTTCGTTATAGCATCTAGTTAACCTAATTTTTTTATCGTTGTATTAAATTCTTCCCACATCTCTATCAAAATATCCCCAGCGGGTTTAATTTCCTTAATCATTCCACTAACCTGCCCTATTTCCAATTCGCCCTCCACTAAATCCCCCTCGAACATGCCTAACTTGGCACGAGCCCTGCCCAATAGTGCTTTTAACTCTTCTATACTGGCACAATTTTTATAAGCTTCTTCAACATCCTTATAAAATTTATTTTTAATCAGGCGTACCGGTGTTAGTTCTTTTAAAGTAAGTTGAGTTTCACCTTCATCGGTTTGTATAATGGTATTTTTAAAATTCTGATGAGCACTACTTTCTAGTGATGCAGCAAATAAACTTCCTACTTGCACCCCTTCTGCACCTAAAGCAAATGCAGCAGCCATTTGGCGACCGCTGGCAATCCCTCCGGCCGCAATTACCGGAATGTTTACTGCATCCGCCACCATCGGTATTAAAACCATGGTGGTAGTTTCTTCTCTTCCATTATGACCACCCGCTTCAAATCCTTCAGCCACTACCGCATCTACACCGGCATCCTCACTTTTTTTCGCAAATTTGGCTGAACTTACTACATGAACTACTTTAATTCCATGGGACTTTAATTGCTCAGTCCAGGTTTTGGGATTGCCTGCACTCGAAAACACAACGGGCACTTTTTCCTTTATGATGATATCAATATGATCCCCCACTTGAGGATAAATTAATGGAATATTTACAGCAAAATTATTTTTTGTAGCCGCCTTGGTTTTTTGAATATGAGTACGCAAAACATCCGGATACATGGAACCAGATCCTATTATCCCAAGTCCTCCGGCATTGCTGACTGCACTGGCTAACTCCCAGCCGCTGCACCATATCATGCCTGCTTGAATTATGGGATATTGAATGTCCAGCAGCTTAGAAATCCGATTATTCTCCATAAAAAATCTTTGTACAAGTATAAGCAAAGATTTATGATTTTTTGGGCGCCTTTTCCGTCTTCCGCTATAGTTATCATTATTTTTATAACCATCCCTAAGCAATGGGGCCGCTTCCCCTGTCAGCACCCCATTACTAAGTTCTGTTAAATAAAAATAATCATAAGCTGCCACTCCAGCCGGTGGCGCAACAATATGTTGTATTTTTGAGGTATATGAATGAAAAAAGAATCATTTTTATCTCGATTTTATTAGCCATCCTTTTCTTTATAGTGGGTTTATTAATTACACCCACCATCATGGAAATGATGAACAGATATTTTATGGATCTGCATGAAGAAATTACTATGGTAAATATTAGTATTCGGCAACAATTCTCTATACATCTGTTAACGGCCCTATCACTTGCCTTTATTCCGATTGCCAACCTTATGGTATCTTTACTAATCATTAAGCTAAAAGGCCGAATGGTAAGCAAATGGAATTATTTTTTTCACTTGCTTGTTTTCATAACCGTTTTTGGCATCACTGTAGCGCTTAAATTTTATGCCTTTAAATATAGTATCGAAAAATCGATGAATTATAAAATTAGTCCTGATGTAATTAATACCTTACAATTGAGCCAAATAAAGCTGTACGACTGGCCTTTTTATGCTATTTGTATCACTGCTATTGGAATACTATTGACTGTTAAAAAAGCCAAGAATTCATAAAATATTCAACGTACAACGGCTAACTTCTAAGATC
>JBEIQI010000109.1:0-9410 GCA_040376605.1 Flavobacteriales bacterium
CCCCATTTTGCTGGTTATTATCTGGAGCACAACTTGAAAGAATTGCTATTATAACTATTATATTAAGCCATGCATTCCTTTTCATAATATGAATTTATAGAAATAAAGGTAATTATGCGATATAAACTAATCTATGACACTCATCATATGTCTAGCTAATCATTGTTCAATTTCTACCGGTTCATCCGTTCTGGGTGCTCTGTATTTTTTGAATGGCATAGCTAACATTGAACCAATATTGCTATGTTCATTTTTAGCTGGGAAGGTATCTAGGCCATAAATTAAATCCTTTTTGCAATTTTTTACTTCTGCAAAACATCCAAACATTCTATCCCAAAAGGAAAATATATTTCCGTAATTGGTATTCGTATAGGGTAATTTATAATGATGATGTACTTTATGCATATCCGGAGAAACGATTATTAAACTTATCGCTCTGTCTAAAAGTTTTGGCATTTGAATGTTCATATGATTAAATTGAGAAAGCACAACCGAAAGAGACTGATACAACATGATAAGCCACATGGGTGCTCCCATAATGGTAATTCCTAAAATCGTAAAGAAAACCCGAATCAATGATTCGCCCGGATGATGGCGATTGGCAGTGGTGGCGTCGACTCCCGGATCGGTATGATGAACCAAATGGAACATCCACATCCACCTAACTTTATGTTCCATAAAATGTGCCAGCCAGGCACCAAATAAATCAAGGCCCAATAAACCTACTATCATAAACAACCATGGATTCAATTCAGTTAGATAAAGTAATCCCCATTTATTGGTAGATAAATAGGTACTGAGTTCCAGGATAATAAAGGCAAAAATAAAATTAATGAGTACGGTTGTAAACGTGAAAAACAAATTGATCCCTGCATGTTTCCATCTGTTAAAACGAAATCGAAACATGGGAATAATGCTTTCAATAGAAAATCCTAAGGTAAGCCCCCCTAGCAAAATAATGGATCGATGAGATGAAGGGATGGTGGCAAAATATTGAATGATCTCTTCCATTGATTGGTAGTTTATACTAAAATTACAAAAAATGAGATGGCTTGGACATTATCGTCTTATTTTTATAAGACATGTACCTGCTTTTTCTACAAGAGGGAAGAAATAAATGAACTGCGAATGTTGAACAAAGAAGGATTTTAGGCCAACAATCCCTTTACCGGAACACTAACCAACGGATTTTCTTGCAAATTTTCTTTCTTAAAAATTTCGTTAGCAGCAAGGGATCCACTCGTAAAGGAGGCTTCCATGAGCATGGTACAATTATCCATTTTAACCCAATCGCCGGCTAAAAATAGATTTGGTACTTCGGTGGTTACAGTAGGTCTTTTGGCATGCAATCCAACGTGAAAAGCTGCAAAATCTTGTTTATGTTGAAAATAAGAATGTATAGTTTTTAATCCTTTTAATTCTGGCATATAATGAAATAACTCAACCATTAACTGATCCTTAATTTTTTCGTCAGTGTCTAATTCAGCAGGTAAAGCATAACAATGCAATTCGAAAATACCCCCTTTATGCTGGTTACTCCATTCTGCCGATGATTTTTCCATTTTATGATAGAGTGTAATAGAATCCAAACATTTTAATCTATCTGTAAAAATAAAAAATGGAAGATTGTTATCATTTTCAAATCGATCCGTCCAAATTCTTAATACTGCATATCGATCGCTATTCCCAAGTTGCTGAATACTATTATGAAAATTTGAATATTGCTTTAAAGAGGGGCTATTATCAACAAGGGGTTTAATATGTTTAACATCGGTAGCTAAAACACAATAGTCGAACTCCTTGCCATTAATATTAAATCCATCAGGTTTTTTATCAATTTTCGTAACTGGATTATTTAACTGGATATCCACATGGTGTTTTAGAAGGAATTCTTTCCATGGTTTTTCAAACGTCACCGCAAAATCATCATCCAAAACATCATATAATAAACCATCTTCATTACTAAGAAAATAAAAGTGAAAACCTTTAATAAGCTCAGCCATACTCATTTTATGAGGTTCCGAAAAAAATGCTCTGGCAAATGTATTAAACATGAGCTGCATTCTTTTGGGCATGGCGGTTCGTCGGGCGTACGATTTAAAACTCTCTTTATCGTAACGCTGATAGGTTTTTTTTAAATCAAATTTCAACAAACCCAAAAAAGGAATGCTTAACGGATTAATAAAAGTGAGATAATTAAATACCCCAAATTTTCGCATATCCAAAACATTGAGTCCTGGTGTTGGATCAAGTTTTTTAAAACCTTGTTGAGTTTTATCCTCAAATAAAACCACGTAATCGTCTATGGGAATTAGATGTTTATAATTATCTAATTTATCCCTCATAAAATTTCTTAGGTTATGATATTGTCTAAAGAATGCATGAAAGCCATGTTCAACTTGTAAATTCTCACCATTCGATTCGAATTTCCACGAACCCATTTTACCGGATAGAAAGTTTGCTTTTTCAAAAAGAGTCACCTCAAAACCTCGTTCAGCAAGATTAGCCGAGGCACTCATTCCTGCAATACCTGCACCAATAACTGCAACAGATTTCTTTTGATTAAGTTGTTGAGGTAAAGAAGTATCTGGATTATTTAATGGAATTAAATAATGGTTTAACTTATTACGGATTTTTTTTCTGAACCAAGTCTTCATCTTTCTGTAAATTTCTATTCCATAATTTGGTGAACTCAAAGGTAACCTCATCACTTTTTATGAGCAGGTCACGTTTTCCGGTTTTAGTTTTTAATTCTAAATTATTTTCTAAAAAAACTAAGTCTTCTTCCACAATGGTATTGCTTTTCTTTAACATCATGGATTTCGAAAAAAAGTTGAGAGGGAACTGAGTTAGAATTTTATTCCAACAAGTTATTTGTAACATACAAACTGTTGTTTCGTCTACCTGATAAAAATGCTCATAAATGACCATTCTTTTTTTTCTAAAATTAATGTCCAACATACTGGTGCCCGGGAACCAAAAGCCAATGCGTGTTGTGATTTCTTTATCAAAACCAAAATATAATTTTTCCCAAATACTCCCCTCGTTATGTCTTTTATATTCTCCTAACAAATAGGTATCCTGTACATCTAAATTAAAATTTACTTTTTCCCCATGTAAGTTTCCCATAAAGGTTCCAATACTGTCTTTATGCACATGGTTAATATGGTAAGCGTCAATTAAACTTTCTGCAACTAATTGTAAGTCGGCATTTAAATAGTGATAATTATATACTCTTGGATAAGTATCCAAAGCCTCCATTGGAGGAATGGAAGTAGAATTTTTAAATTTTTCATCTCCAATCCAAACCCAGATAGCCTTGTGTTTTATGGTAGTTGAGTATTTTTCAACCCGGGCAGTTTTCGGTATTTGTTCACCTTCAGGGAAAGATGGGATATGAACACATTCACCATCAATATTATATTCCCATCCATGGTAGGCACATTTAATACAATCATTTTTTATATAACCTAAGGATAGATTTACATTTCTGTGGCAACATCTGTCTTCTATAATTCCAATCTCCCCTTTTTTGTTTTTAAAGATCACCAGATCTTTACCCACTATTTTTCTTTTGAGTGGATTTTGATGGTCCAACTCCTCGGGAAGGCAAGCTAAATACCATTGGTTATAAATCATGTAAAGGGTAAACTAGTATAACATCAAAGATAAGAAATTGTTTCAGCTTATTTTGCGGCCTAAGCCGTTATCCGCTAAACTCCTCACTCGGCAGAGCCGAGCTGCGGGGTATCGCTGCTATCGGCGGCCGTTCCGTTTATTGGGGAAGTTTCAAATCCCAAATATCATTCAACCTATTCTTAAAATTGCCAGCTTGGTTTTTTATACATTTGCAACTATGGATTTACAGCAATTTATTACCACCATGCAAACCGGATATCACTTTTCCGGACATAAAATATTTCTTGGTGCTCCCATGCATAATGGGAATGTTATTAAAGAGGCACCAGTTTATTTGCCTCTTTCAACCATGAATAGACATGGATTAATTGCAGGTGCAACCGGTACAGGTAAGACTAAAACTTTACAGTTATTGGCCGAACAACTAAGTGTTGCTGGCGTTCCGGTTTTAATGATGGATATTAAAGGAGATTTAAGCGGAATAGCAGCTGCAGGAGTAGCCAATGACAAGATTAATGCAAGACATACACAGCTTGGTATCGGTTATACACCTCATGATAATCCAGTTCAGTTTTTAACCTTAAGCGAAGAGAAAGGAGCTCGTTTAAGGGCTACAGTTAGTGAGTTTGGCCCCGTATTATTTAGTAAGATTTTGGAATTAAATGATACACAGCAAGGAGTTGTAACCATCTTGTTTAAATATGCTGATGATAAGGAATTGCCCTTGCTAGATTTAAAGGATTTTAAAAAACTACTGCAGTTTTCAACCGAAGAAGGTAAGTCGGAGATAAGTTCGGAATACGGTAAAATTAGCACTGCAACCACTGGAATTATTTTAAGGAAGATTATTGAACTGGAGCAGCAAGGTGCCGATAAATTTTTCGGGGAACGTTCATTCGAGGTAGAAGATTTACTCAGGTTGGATGAGAAGGCTAGAGGTTTTATAAATATCTTGCGGTTAACGGATATTCAGGATAAGCCGAAGTTATTTAGCACGTTCATGTTATGTCTATTGGCAGAGGTATATAGCACATTTCCGGAAGAAGGCGATTTGGATCGACCTAAGTTGGTGATTTTTATCGATGAAGCGCATTTGATTTTTGATGAGGCAAGTAAAGCATTACAAAATCAAATTGAAACCATCATTAAGCTAATTCGATCAAAAGGGGTGGGTGTATATTTTTGTACACAAAACCCTATTGATATTCCAGATGCTGTATTGAGTCAATTAGGATTAAAAATACAACATGCATTAAGAGCATTTACAGCCAAGGATAGAAAGGCCATTAAAGCGGCGGCTGAAAATTATCCGCTAACTGATTTTTATAAGGTCGACGAATTAATTACCAATTTGGGGATTGGAGAAGCATTTGTAACTGCCCTTAATGAAAAGGGAATTCCAACGCCATTAGCACATACCATGCTGCAAGCTCCAGCTTCGCGAATGGATATTTTAACTCCCTTAGAAATCGATCAGAATAATGCCCTTAGTTTTTTAGTGAAAAAGTACAATGAGGAGTTAGATAGTAAAAGTGCTTACGAAATGCTCACTGAAAAAATTAAATCAAAGGTTACTCCAATAGAAGAAAAGAAAAGTACCTCTTCAAAAACAACCCAATCAAAAGATGATTCGGGAGGAGTTATGGAATCTTTAGGTGATGCAGCTAATAGCGGAGTAGGCAAAATTGTGGTTAAAGAAGTAACCAGAGGTTTATTAGGGGTTCTTGGCTTAGGCGGCAGATCACGACGTCGTAAGTCTTGGTTTTAGCTTAATTTATTCCTGTTTTATTTGTTTGATTTGCAAGTAATTTGATATCAACTAGTTATATTTATATTTTAATATTTATTGGCATAATATTTGTAGGACTAAATTCAGTTATTATCTTTAATTTAAGAAATCTAAACACACATTTATGAAAAAACTTATACTAGGATTTTTAATCATCTTCCCTTTTATTTTAAATGCCCAGATTGACGTTCCCAACGGAGGTATGGAGACATGGACAAACGTTGGAGCCTCAAATGAAGAACCAACAGAATGGAATTCGTTAATGACTGGAAATCTTTGTGGCGTATGTGGCCTTGGTGCTCAGCAATGTGTTTTTCGTGAAAGTGCACCTGCGAATATTCATTCAGGAACTTATAGTGCAAGAATAAGAACAAACGTAATTTTTGGTAATCCAGCCAATGGTGTTTTAACCTTGGGTCAGGTTACTGCACCAACTACCACAGCTTCTGATGGGTATAACGTAACTCTTCAAGCCAATGCAGCTTTTAACCATGGGATCAACTCACAACCGGATAGCATAGTTTTTTGGGCAAAATATGTTCCTCTGGATGCAACAGATTCGGCTCGTGTTTCCGTGGTAGTGCATGATGCATACAATCTTAGGGATCCACAGGATCCAGGATCAATACTTCATGTGCGATCTAAAGCATGGAAAAATTTTAGAACTGGCGGTGCATGGGTAAGAATGTCTGTCCCATTTAATACCATCAATTCCGGAATTACTCCTGTATATGTTTTAGCAACCTTCACCTCTGGTAAAACGCCTGGTGCAGGTACAGCTAACACCACATTATATATTGATGATGTTAGCTTGGTTTATAATCCAACTTTAACAACAGGTACCATTAATCCTTTACTTTATTATGTTTCTGCCTCTCAAGGAGCATCTGTTTCTGTGCCTTATACCGTAACAGGGACCTATGGTGGTGGTAATATTTTTACTGCCCAACTTTCAAATTCTACAGGATCTTTTGCGGCTCCGGTTTCACTTGGAACATTGGCTTCCACCAGCTCCGGAACAGTTTCAGGTGCAATACCTGCCGGTACAGCTAGTGGGACTCAATATAGAATTAGAACAATTGCTAGTAGTCCAACCCTTACAGGTTCAACCAATACATCGGATATAGAAATCAGGTTAGTAAGCAATTCAATTGCACCAAGCTCCATTCAAACGATTGCAACAAATACGAATGGAACGGCAATTACGGTTACTGAATCTGCTGGGTTTTTATCCAGAGAATGGAAATATTCAGGAACACTTGGTGGACCTTATACATCATTTGCTCCAATCGAATCGGCAACCAGTTATACTCCTAATTTTTCGACAACTGGAACCCGTTATGTGGTTTGTGAAACGACTTATCCAAATGGAATTGTAGTTACAAGTAACGAGGTTCAGATTAACGTTGTAGGCAATAGCATTGCTCCTTCATCCCCACAAAGTATTTTGGTTGGTGTGAATGGCACAACCATGACTGTATCGGAAACACCAGCAGGTACGTCTAGGGAATGGAGATGGTCTACAGTTTCAGGTGGACCATATTCATCATTTGCACCGGTTGAAAATGGAATGGCTTATACCCCTAATTTTGCAGCATCTGGAGTATACTACGTTGTTTGTGTAAGCACAATAAGCGGTGTATCATGTACAAGTAATGAAGTAATGATTTCTGTTGGAAGTATAACTTTAACCACGGGTACAATTGTCGGTTCTCCTTTTGAGTTTAGTCCAAGTGCACCGAATGCTTCTGTTAGCGTTCCATATACCGTAAGTGGAGCCTTAAATCCTGGGAATGTATTTACTGCGCAACTTTCTGATGGATCTGGATCATTTGCTGCTCCGGTTACCATTGGTAGTATTAGTACAACTACAAGTGGAACCATTAGTGCTACGATTTTAAATTCGACATTGGATGGAACCGGCTATCGAATTCGTGTAATTTCTTCAACACCTGCTATTTTCGGTTCTGATAATGGGAGTAATTTAATTGTTGATCAGTTCGATAATGCTGTTGCGCCTTCGGGGGCACAGAATATTTTATATAATACCAACGGCACAGCTTTAACGGTTAACGAATCACAAACTTCAACCCGTAGTTGGAAATATTCAACGGTTTCCGGTGGGCCATATTCAGTTTTTGTTCCTGCCGAAAACGGTGCTAGTTATACACCTAATTTTGCTTTACCAGGAACTTATTATGTAGTTGCTGTTTCTGAAAATACCTATAATGATACGGTGGTTAGTAATGAGGTTCAAATTAATGTTCAAAATGGAACCACAATAAATACAAGTGCTTTAGGCACGGCAGTATTCTACTTATCACCAAATGCTATTGTCACAGATAATATTGCTTTTACCTCAGATATTATTTTTAACGGTGGTAATACATTTACAGCTGAAATGTCAGATGCTTCAGGAAGTTTTACTTCACCTACTACCATCGGAACTTTAACAAGTTCTACTATAATGCCAGTTCCGGTAACTATTCCTAATGGGTTGGCCACTGGAAGTGGTTATAGAATTAGAATTACATCATCTTCCCCTGCATCGATTGGTTCAAACAACGGAAGTAACCTTCAAGTTGTACAATTTGAAAGTTCGATTGCTCCAGCTGATACACAATATATTGCCGTTAGCACTAATGGGAATACCTTAACAGCTAGTCCAAATCATCCAAGTGGCGTAACTAATGAATGGAAATATAAAGTAGGTTTGGTATGGACTTCATTTGCACCTGCCGAAACAAATACAAGCTATACCCCTAATTTCCCTGTAACAGGCACTTATCCGATTACTTGCTTCAGTACAAATATGTGGAACGATACGGTTCAAGGTGGAACTGTAATGATTTATGTGGTTCCTGGAAGTGGTATTGAAAGTTCAACTGCAGAGAATATTACGCTTATCTGGAATTATGACGTACTTTCAATTAACCTACAGAATTCAACCATGCAAAATCCCGTAATGGAGATTTTAAATATGGAAGGAAAAGTAATCAATAACAAAATGCTTTCACCAGGAAGCATGAATATGATTCAACTTAACCTTGCCTCTGGATTGTATATTTGTAGAATTTCAGATCAAGGACAAGTATTCAATCAAAAATTTGTGAAGCCTTAAAATATTCATTCAAATGATAAAAGAAAAGGCACCTTTAAAGGTGCCTTTTCTTTTTAGCTGGTATGGGAACTCTGTGAATATGCTCTAAAGTCCTTATTTTCAAAGGATTTTGGATCATATAAAGATTATCCTCCTCAAAAGTCCAAAATTTATTACCTTTATCCTCCCAAAACGTTATTATATATGGTATATCTTGATTTTGAATCTGATATAGAACAGCTCGAAACAGAACTGGAAAAAGTAAAAGAAGTAGCTGATAAAACTGGCATTGATGCAACAACAGCGGTGGTTGAATTGGAGAAACGTTTGCTTGAGAAAAAGCAGCAGGTATACGGAAATCTTTCAGCCTGGCAAAAGGTTCAAGTAAGCAGGCATCCCGAAAGACCTTATACCATTGCTTACATGGATTATGTAACTGACAATAATTGGACAGAATTACATGGTGATCGGAATGTAGCAGATGACAAAGCAATGGTTGGAGGATTAGGTAAAATAGATGGTCAACCGGTGATGATGATTGGTCAGCAAAAGGGTATTAACACCAAGATGCGCCAAATTCGTCGATTTGGAATGGCCAATCCTGAGGGTTATAGAAAGGCTTTGCGATTAATGCGAATGGCCGAAAAATTTAATATACCAATTGTTACTTTTATTGATACTCCTGGCGCGTATCCGGGATTAGAAGCCGAGGAAAGAGGTCAGGGAGAAGCGATCGCAAGGAACTTATTCGAAATGTTCAGAATTAAGGTACCTATCATTTGTGTGATTATTGGTGAAGGTGCAAGTGGTGGTGCTTTAGGAATTGGTATTGGCGACAAAGTGGTGATGTTAGAAAATACTTGGTACAGTGTTATTTCTCCA
>JBEIQI010000325.1:0-2777 GCA_040376605.1 Flavobacteriales bacterium
TATCGGTTGCGACCCTCCATAAAACATCTGCTGAACCAATCCAAGCGGTATCTGGTGTTAATCGAGTCCAAATAATTACCCTATCAGATAATGGATCACCTGATGCCACCCCATGATAAAAAGGTTTTAAAACCGGGTTAAGGGTCAATACTTTTTCAACTTGGCTGTAAAGCATGGTGGATAGGGCAAAAAACCCAACGAAAACAAGATATTTTATCATATAAAAAGATTATAAATAAGTAACATGGACTCCAAAGTAAAAGTAATGAAACTTCCTAGAATATAAAACCGATAAGATTATGTTTGATTTAAGATTGAGTAAAGACCATGCAAGATTACACATCAACTATACTTCCATCCTTCATCGAAATGCTGCGATGAGCCATAGCTGCTAAATCCTCATTGTGGGTAACAATTACAAAAGTTTGTTTGAAATCCTTATTCAGTTGATAAAACAAATCATGAAGTTCCTTGGATGTTTGGGTATCTAAATTCCCTGATGGTTCATCTGCAAAAATAACCAATGGTTTATTCATTAAGGCCCTGGCTACTGCCACTCTTTGTTGCTCCCCACCAGATAACTGAGAAGGCTTATGGCTCATTCTATCCTTTAGTCCCAGATAATCCAATAATTCGGATGCCCTCAGCTGCGATTCCTTTTTACCCATTTTTTTTATGAGTGCAGGCATCATTACATTTTCTAAGGCCGTAAATTCCGGCAAAAGATGATGGAATTGAAAAACAAACCCAATATGTTGATTTCTAAAATTACTGAGTTGCGAATCGTTTAAACTACTTACCAAATTCCCATTTAAATATACCTCACCAGCGGTAGGTCTATCCAATGTTCCCAAAATATGCAATAAGGTAGATTTACCGGCACCAGATTTACCTACAATGGTAACAATTTCGCCATGTTCAATTTCCAAACTTACGTTTTTAACCACCGTGAGCTGATTGTATTGTTTGGTAATATTAACTCCCCGAATCATCATAGTTCAAAGATGGTTAATTATGTTGATTCAACCAATTTAAGACAATTGGAAAATGATCTTTTGGGGCATCAGGATGGGTTAAAATATTAATGTGATCGTAGTTATGAAGATTGCCATTACCTTTACTCAAAACCAAACTTGCTAGATTTTCAGGTGCCATTTCGGCTAACATCCTACCAACACAATACTTGTTACCAAGAGAGTGATCACTGATCCCTGTTAGGGATAAAATAGGTGGAAATTGAACTTTTTTAAATGCTTGATTATAATTAAACCGATCTACCGGATCAATCCAATATTTACTATAAACCCATTTATTACATTGAAAATAAAATTTGGCCGGTTCATCATCAGATCCCATTTTTAATTTTTTGGCAGGTAAATACCCTACCAATTTAGTGGCAATTGATCCAAGGCCTGTCCACATCAAATCCACCATGAACCACCTTTTGAAATGATGTACATATATCTTCCTTTTGCTGGCAAAAAAAACCATCGATCGAATATTATTACCTTCCTTGTAAAACCTGGCAAACCAAGAAGCTACCAGCACTCCACCCCAAGAATGAGCCATCAAATGAATCCCAGAATCCGAACCTTTAATTGATTTAATAAATTGTAAAACTGAGGGAATATCCTGGGTAATTACTTCAAATTGACCGGCCGTCACTTTTCTTGAATTCGCAAGTGGAGTGCTTCTTCCTTTGCCTCGTAAATCCGTAACAAAAACGTCAAACCCGGCCTCGGCCAAAAATGGGGCAATCCCCTTCCCTTTTTCTGAATAAAAAATTCTACTATTTTCAATGGCTCCATGAATAAGCAAAATTGATGGCCCATTTGGATTACCCATTCTCCCAATCCACAATTGTTGGTCATTAATATCCCTTAAATAATGATGTGAAATTTCAATCATTGGGCAAATATAAATTACTTTTTGGGGCGGCCTATCTTGTCTTTCGCTAAACTCCACCAAAGTTGCAAAAGAACTTTGGTGGGGTACCGCTTCAGCCAAGGCCGCTAGCGCAAGGTATGAGCCACTTAGCCCAATACAACCCATCTGGTGGTAAACAAATATTGATTTTCTTTGTTTCACCATTAAAGAAAAAATGAAAACGTTACTGATATTTGCGCAAATAATTTTGTCAAGCATGTTACCCAATAACCAGTCAGTTGGAAACTTAACCATTAAGGTTGTTGGAATTCCTTCCACCAAAGGTAATTTAATGGTTGCCGTATATAATAAGGAGGAGGGATTTAGAGAAAAAGATAAAACTTTCAGGAACCTAATTGAGATAGCCCAAAAAGGAACCATGGAAGTTAACATCAATCAATTACCTGCCGGTAACTACGCGGTTGCTGTATATCACGATGCAAACGGAAACGGGAAACTAGATAAAAATGTATTTGGTGTTCCAACCGAATATTATGGTTTTAGCAATGATGCCAAGGGGAGCTTTGGACCACCTTCTTTTGATGCATGTAAGTTTAATTTTTCAGCAGGAAAATCAATTACCATTAATTTAAAGTAATTGGCATTTATTTAAAGAATTCCTTTATCCCCATTTTCATCATTAGAGGTATTTTATGAATATCTCCTAAAATTCAAATGATTCATTCTCCTAAACAAGAGATGATACAATCTATCAGCATCCTCAACTCAGTTGGCCAAATATTGAGCAACCAACAAATTATGGAAGGACAGGGCCTTAATGATTATATTCTGCCAACAAATAAACTTAGTCCCGGAGTTTATATCATTCAATTAGGTTATACAAATCGCCA
>JBEIQI010000164.1:0-6898 GCA_040376605.1 Flavobacteriales bacterium
AACTGTATAAGTTCCATATGGCAAGTCTAAACCAAAACTCCCCTCTTCATCTGTTTGGGCCCCCGTAAATCCATTTTTTAAATTCGGTCCGGTAATAACAATATTGGCGATGGCCGGATTTTCATCCTTATCGGTTACAGTTCCTTTTAAAAACGACTTTTGACCAAAAGCAATAATAGGGAGGAATAAAATCAAAAATGATAGATACCGTTTCAACATTTAATTAGCTATTTCAGTACAAATATATATGTTTCTGGCTATTGACCGCTTACAAAATCAAGCACTTATCGGATTTATAAATGTACTGATTAGCTCTTCCGGCTATATCAGCCACTGTGAGGCATAATCGGTTGTTGTATTAACCATTAAATAAAGGAAAATAATGTGGCTGTTAGGGGTAACTCGGCAGAATCCTACATTTAGAAAAATAAATGAGCCATTAATCTGCTAAATGATAAATATCTTCTAGTTGAATGGTATCACCCTTTTCGCTAAGAATTTTCAAGTCATATCTGAATATCACCTTAGTTCCCACTGGGGAGTTATAGTAAACATCCCATGCATCCGCCTCAGTGGTACCAATACAACCATGCGAATAAGCTTTCCCAAGGGTAGTTGGATTGGTAGTAGGGTGAATCATTGCTCCATAACGAATTCCATTAATACTAGGCTCTATCCATGGGATAATAGGCATTTTGGTAAACTTTCCATCATCCCTATTGGTTCCGGGGTATTCCTTGCCGGTATTTAAATTAATGACCTTATGCATCCGATCGGTTCTTACAATTTCGCCAACCCCAATGGGAGTTCTTAAATTAACTACCCTACCTACAACAAATAGAAACTTCTCCGCATCTCTACCAACCCTAACAGGTATAGTTAAAATAGTATCACCTTGTTGAATCAATCTCAATTTAAATTCTGGTAGATTTACATCAATGATCGTTGTGTTCAATTTAGCTTGAATTCTTGCAGTATAAGCACTATCCGGAAATGCTAAACTATCTCCTTTTCTTAAAATAATAAGTTCCGTTTGGTCATAAATAAACCGCCCATTTTCCATCATTTGATAATAATCAAAAGATTTTAAAGAATCGATAATCCATGAATTGGCATGGGCCAAGATATATTCATTGGTATGCCAGGTTTTAAAAGTATCGGCCTCCGCTACTAATTTATCCATGAATTTAAAATATTCCTTGACTTTAACATCTTTGGTTACTTCAACCCAATATTGGATTGAATCAGGTAATGTCAAGTTTTTATTATTAATCAGACCGGAATTGTCTTGATTGGTATCAGATTGGGCATTTGAATCAATGATGGTTGATTTTTTCGGGCCACAACTCGCAATTAGAAAAAGCAGAAAAATATATCGTTGAATTTGCATGATTTTCAAAAGTACCAAGGTTTTAATGGTAAACGAATGATGAAAATCATACCAGGTCTAAATGAATTAAATTTTATGAATTCTTATGAGGCAATTGCCCCCGAAACGAATTACAACACCCCCACAAGGATTTCATTAGAAAAGCAGAACACCCAAACCACCATATACATTGATCCCCCAATGATTCAAACTACGCATATTCCCAGCTCTTGTTAATCTGCCCGCGAAGGTATCATAAGATGGATCGTAATAAAAATCCAAACTAGGCATAACTAGCCCCAAGCTTATTCCATAATTTAAAATAAGCCTATTGAAAAACACATGTTGACGTCCTACACTATTATTCAAGTAAAAATTGCCAATCGCCGTTGTATTATTCATACTATAGAATGTGCAGCCGGACTCCACCTTATAATAAAATCCAATGGGTGCTTTGGTGTCTCCTAAAAAAACCCTGTAATGTAAACCAATGGCATAACCTTCAAACTCCCTGGTAACAGGAGCCGATAAACCACCCACTAAACCCGTATCTATACTTGTGGCCGAGTGGTAATAGTTAAAATCGAGACCTATAGTAGATTTGTGAGTTAATATGGCATCAAAGCCTATGGTTAAGCGATAATTCATTCCAAACCATTGTGGACTATAAATACTTGAAGAAGCAATTTGATCATTTATAACGGGTCGATATAATGCTGGATAAATTGACATATCAGCACTCAATGAAAACCGCTTACCCATATAACCCGGTTTTTGAGCATGAAGCATCTGGCCCACAGTAATCAAGATAAAAAATAACAACATCCTTTTCATCCTATCATTATTTTTTGTTTCTAATTTCTTGAATGATATCATACAATCCCCCATTTACAATATCCTGATGTGGACGCATTTCGTATTCCTCAGCACCATTGTAAACCCTTTTACCTGTTTCTAAGTCAAAAACCTCTGAATAAATATAAGTAGTATAGGAGGGTTGAGCTAATCTAAAAATGGCATATGGAAGTGCTACCCAATAAACCAGTGGCATTAGAACATTGGTTAGAATCTTGCCCCTTCTGCCTGAGCTTCGAAAACTGGCCACACCAATAAGACCAATATAGGGAGTTCCATATTTATCTTGAACATTTTTTAGTTCAATATAATCTGTTGGTAACATAACGATTTTCGATTCATGCCGTGATTGCTCTGCAACAAAGTCGAGTAAATATCCAAACTCATTTAAATTAGTTACATCCTCTTCACCTACCGTATATCTATCTACAATTACATTATTCACATCTAACATTTTCGAAATCTTGTTGATATTGGCGTACATTCCAACCTTATCATTGTTATCGGAGAATACTGTATTTTTTTTAGCTTTTGCCCGGGTATCAACCATCACCTGTTGAGGTTCCACAAATACAACATCTGTAATTTGTGGCCTGGTATTATCCATCACCTTTTCTTTCTTTTTATTCTTTGATTTGATTGTATTTTCCTCCTCATCTTCCTCATCCTTTTTTCTCTCATAAAAATACTTTATCCTATCTTTCAATTCAGCATCATCCGCCAGATCAAGAAAAGCATATTGTAAATAATCAAATGTTTCCGTTTTGCTAGATTTATTAGTCTTATTGTCTGTCGTAATAATTACCGTTTTAATTTTTGTATACTTATTATTCTTCTTGTCATTATTTTGACCCAACGTATCTACCGAAGTTGAATCAGATTGTGTATTGGTCGTATTTGCTTTAACTGTATCAGGAGGTGTATTTTTTAAATAGAAGGGTGTAAGTCCATGCTTGTTGACTGCCTGACTAATTAGTTCATCACATACCGCCTTGATATCTTCATCCTGAGGAAATTGCTGATGAGCCCTCCATCCATAATTAAGTGCCAAAAAATTAATTTCCTTCTTTTTGGCTTCATTAAATAAATAAAAAACACGTTGAGAATTTCCGGCCACCTTTTTAGTTGAGGTTAATACTTTCGATAATTTGTTCATATTACCGTAAGTTGTAATTCCATAAAGGGCTCGGGTAACTACTCTTTTTAAATAAACACTATTGGGATTTTCTTCCAACAATAAATAGCCACTATAAAAAGCATTGGCATAATCACGATATAACAATTGCAAACGACACACCTCAAATCTGCATATCTTTTGATAGAGATAAAATTCACTTTCTGACACGATAAAATCCTTTTTGCCAGCAGAATTAACTGTTTCCAATTTCAAAAGCATTTCTGTCCGTCGGGTTTCTATATCCGGATGAGATGAATATTTTGAATCCTCTTTTTCCTTCGCCGGATCGATAGTAACCGGAGCAACATCTTTTAAAAAATATTTTTGATTTATTTTAAAATATTGACTTTCCAAAAATGAAAGAGAAAATTCTTCTTCCTCAAATGGCAAATCGGAAAAACGCAAAACATCGAAAGTTCCGGAAACGGCGTCAATATTATAGGCAGTATTCAAAAAAAGATCCAACCCTCCCGCATCTGCTTTCAATTCAAGATCCTTTGAATACCGGCTTTTTAAAAAACTAACTTCATTATGGTTTAATCTGCCCGACTTTTTTTCTTCCTTTTCTATCCTAATGTTCTCATTGAGTTCAATTTCAACATGCTTATCCCTATAGTGGACATATTCGTGACATAAGATAAACGCCAATTCTGCTTCGGAACTTACTTGTGCAATAAGACCCATGGTAACTAAAATCACATCTTTTTGAAATGCAAAAGCATTGGTCTCATCAGATTTCAATAAATAAACACGAACCTCATCATTAATTCCATTTGATTCTAAAATACCACGCATTATTTTGTTCAAATAATCGCCTACCGGATCATTAAACAGTACGTCACCACTATGCATGATATCGTTTAGGTATTTGTTTGAAAGTGCAATAGGTTGATCCTTGTCATTTGATTTTTTATTATCCGAGACTTTCTTTTTAAAGTCGAATGTTTTTGAAAACTCCTTAGGCAGTGTACCAGAAGCTTTCAAGGGGATATAATTATCAAAATCAACTTGCTGCGACCAACTTGGGGACGAAATAAAGAAGGAGAAAATGAGAAGACCCCGCGTTAATAATTTGAACTTCATAGATTTGATTTGAAATAAAGATAGAAAAAAAGCAAATAAAAAAGAGCCGGTTATTGCCGGCTCCTTTTTACTATTATATTAAATAATATTTATTCTACGATAATCTTTTTAGTGGCCACAACACCATTAACTGTAAGTCTAACCATATAAATTCCAGCAGACCCAAAGTCAGAGTTATTTACTTCAAAGAATTGATCACCTGTAGGAAGATCCCCACTAAATATTTGTTGAACTACTCTTCCTGTAATATCAACCACATCTATATTCACTTTAGAATCAGATAAAAGGTTAAAATAAACCTGGCTCGTTGCCGTCACTGGATTAGGATAAACACTATAATCAGTTAACTCAGTATTATCTTCAATTCCAATAGCAGTTGAATTTGAAATATTTACTTGATCAATATAAAAGTCATTACCATAAGGTCCACCACTTGTCCAAACAAACATTACACGTAAATTAGTAGCAACATTATAAGGAGCTATATTCAAGTCAACCTCACCTTCATTCCATTGGTTTGCAGCGGTAGGAACGAAGTTATCCGGAACTAACCCTGCTGGATAAAGAGTATCTCCGCTAATTACGCTTCTAGAAACACCGTCAATTTTGATCGGACGAACGGTCCATGTCTCTCCACAATTGGTAGATACATAAACTCTAAATTCATCTTTTTGAGTAATAAACGGCTGTGCTGTTTTTCTTGCACCTGAATATTTAAAATATAATTTTTCACCTGTCATGGTCGTCATATCATATGAAGGAGAAACTAAGAAATCTTGCTCAAACAAAATATTGTTACTGTTTCTCATCACCATTGACTTGGCACTTAAGTAACCAACACTGGTTGTTTGCTCCCAACCATTCGCAGGATCTGTTCCCTGATTAATATTGATCCATTTACCTTGCTCATATAAACTGGTTGAATATTCAAAATCATCATAATAAACATAGTTAGATTCGTCAGCAGTATTAGAAGAAACAATTACATAATTATCTCTGGTTTTGGTATTCGAACCATCCGCATTTGTGGATGTAAGGGTTGCATCATAAATACCAGGGGTATCATATACAACTACAGGACTTGCAATAGTAGACGTGGATGGAGTACCTCCGGGGAAGCTCCAAGCTCTAGTAGCCGGATCACTGCCAGGATTAGATAAATTATAAGTACCATCTCTATAAGTAAGATCACCACCTGCACAAACCAACTTCTGAATAATAAAATTATTTGAACCATCTCTGCTCCATAAATCGGCTATCGGTTTTGCATTGCAAGGACTTGCTTGTGCAGCATCATCCGTTCCGGTTGCCAAAACATTTGCAGCATCACTTAAGGTTCCTCTAAATGAAACCGTTTCCATAGTAAAATTCATCTTACGATATTGTTCTTCAGAGAACATTGACATACAATTATCATCTGTATAATCCATGAAGTTCATCCACATTTCACCAATTTGATAACGCATCAATAAATTCATTTGGTTGATTGCAGTATCAGTAGAATTGGTATCGGTATAACAGGTAGCAGTTTTTGGTAAACTAAAACAACCCGGACCACTGTAATTTGGCTCAAAATGGATTGGAGTATCATCAATACCATCACTTCCACATTCTTCATCACCCCATATATGACGTAACCCCAACCAGTGACCGGCCTCGTGAACCGCTGTAGCAGCATTACCCCCTGAGGCAGTTCCAGTTGTTCCAACTCTTGAATGAATCAATGCTACTCCATCAGTAGATGCCAATGGCAACTGACCTCCGTTTGGAAATGGAAATTGAGCATAACCTAAGGTTGTATTTCCACCATCAGATTCGATGGTAGAGACACTCCAAATATTAAAATACTTTGATCTATCCCAATTACTGATTTGTTTAAATCTGGTTTCATTAGATGTTACCGCATCTTCACATTTTTCAGTATAAACACGATTGATTCCATCTGTGCAATTACCTAAAGGATCTATAGTTGCCAAACGAAACTCAAATCTATTTAATAATTGAGACCCAGCTCCTGAAACGTAACAAGTATCAGCTCCATTGAAATACGGTACCACGGTATCAAATGCTGGAAATGAACCAATTGTGCTTAAATTAGGAGCATCCATACCGAACAACAAATTCATCGCCGTAATATTACTTTTACATTGACTTGCAGAAATATTTTCACTGCCACCTAAATGTAAAACATGAAAAACTACCGGTATAATGTATTTACCCGAAGCAGTTCTCTCTAAATCTCTTAAATTAACATTTTGCTTATAATCCGCCCAAGTTGCTTCAAATTCCTGAAGTGACTTCATAAAATCTGGATATTGAGAAGCCAGGGTATGAATATCATTACCGCATTTATGAACTTGTTGCGGGGTTTGACTAAATGCTTGTGAACATAATACAACCCCAGCAGCTAAGGT
>JBEIQI010000108.1:0-9474 GCA_040376605.1 Flavobacteriales bacterium
CGTATGGAATCTGCTAATGGCCGTAGAGTATTAGCTGCCCGCAGAAGAAGAGGTCGTCATAAATTGACTGTATCTGACGAGTTCTATCCAAAGAAATAAGTTTTAAAAATATCTATACTACAAACCCGTCCCGATTGCTATCGGGATGGGTTTTTTTATTGCCTAATATTTCAGTTGCGGTTAACATCAATCACAACCTAATTCCCTTATCAAAACTTTCAGAGTATATTATTTCATTTGAGTCTCTTATGCAGATCCATATTTTCTTATGCAAGTATCTCGCTTCCGCGAGGGATCTACTTTTTGTCTTGTCACAAAAAGTAGACAAAAAAGACAAGGCTACATAAACCACACCATGTAAAACTATGGAGCACTTTGGTCACTCACCCAAACTCGTCTACGCTGTTCACCAAATTTTTAAAATAAAATTTGGACAGCTGTGCCTCAAGCATGGGTTCATTACCCTCCGCTACCTTGTTTTACTATGGAGGTTTATTGATGCCTGTCCTTTTCCCCACACAAGCCACATTATCTGCACTTGCATATCAACTGGTAATGTTTCTGCACATGCAAATATCGAAGACCACTCCTGAATTGCGAAGCAATTCGATGGGACAAAAATGGTGCGGACATCGCCCGGACGGCGATGCAACGAAATGGTGGTGGGGCGGGGTGGGCTGTCCGAGTGGATTTGTAGCGCTCGGCAATGTCTGTGCGGTGGGTGTGATGTAAGGGAAAGAGGCATTGGGCCGAGGAGGCATGGCGGGTGTAACGAGGCTGGGTGTTCATTTCGTTGCGATTTTTTTCTTCTTTTTTTTAAAAAAAGAAGCCGCCAGAGGCATACAGAAATATTTTTCAAATCGCTACTATATGAGACAACAGAGAATAAGAAAATTCTGAGGGACACACAAATACAAGTTTATCAATCCAACCACCCCAACTCATCCTTTATCAAATCGGCATAGGCAGGTTTGAGTAAATCGTGACCTGCTTTTATTTTTATCCATTTTACTTCGTTCTCCAAACTATGCGATAAAATATGTCCGATTTCTTCGTTTAAAACCGGATCGTAGGTGCCGGTAAAAATTAATGTTTTAATATGATATTGAAGTATGGTTTCTTTTACTTTTCGAACGGAGGGGGTTATAATGGAATAAGTGTTCCAAACATGCAAAACTTTTAATCTATTTTCTTTATCAGAAAATTGAGAGTGTACAAACTTGGCCATTTTTTCTTTGATGATGCCGGTAGTTCTAAAAGTTTTTACAATAGAAAATAATAAATCGGGTTTATATACCACTCTTTTAAAAAGACGTTTCCCTACAAAATGATTGGTGGCAAAATAATACCATCTGCTTTTTTTAACTCCATCGGGAGCCAGCAATATTAAATGATGAATTCTCTCCGGAATCATCTCTACCAGTTTTAATACCAATCGTCCGCCTAAACTATATCCCAACAATGAAAATTTTTCGATGTTATTTTGACGACAAAATTCCAATACACCTTCTTTTAAAAAGGAAGACGGTAATGGATCACCAGGTTCTAAATGATCGGGTAGTTGACTATCGTCGTGATAAAAAAGGGAGCAGGCATAAACAGTAAACCTATCTTGCAAAGCAGAAGCGATATTCGAAAAAACAGAAGCTGATTGACCAAAGCCATGAAAGGCAATGAGAATTTCGGGACCGGTGCCCCATTTCTCATAACTCACCCTGTATTGATTATGCTCGAATATCATTCAATCAAAGTTAATGACATATTCATGGCATTTGACAATAATTGATGAAAGAACCTTCCTGTTCATTCTTTTTAACTTGAGGTGCTACTTATTTTTCTAAAAATAAATAGCGTTTACCACCACCCCTACATTTACGGCTATGTAAGAAATGAGCAATGAATAACGTACAATTTTATCGGTTCTTTTAGATTGTTTGAGTTTACCTTCGTCGCCATATCTTAAGGAGATGGCGGCAAATGCAATGGTAATGAATATCGAAATAAACGTGGCCCCATGCAATATATCTACGGTGGTAAAGGCCGATGATTCGGGCAAATAAGAATCGATGATATATTTATTACCAACGGCTGCAAATAATCCACCCACGGGTAAGGCAAATCTCGATTCGGTATGATCGGACTCTACCCAAAAACTCACCAATGAAATAGCAAAGGCCACATACATTCCTAAAAATATTTTGAAAAATAATCCCCAGGCCGAACGTTCCATTTTAATTTTAATAATGTATTTGCTATAATCCGATTCTGGTTTTTCTAAAGAGGCATCGCCAAATCCGGTGGAATAATGACTAATACCCGTGGATACTTCGAACCCTTTGATTCGCCAACCTTCTACCACAAAATCCGGATCGTAATATTGACCCACCGTATCCGGAACAAAAACTACGGTTCGGGCATCGTATTTAGAATTTTCAATAACGATAGAAAGTTCCTGTTCGTCGAAAGGATAATCCTTTACATTCCAGGTTTGTTTCATATTGGCGGTAATCTTTAATTGAACCCATTTATTGCCATCGGTACTATCATCCACTATGGCATCAAAACTTAGGGTTTTGGCATTGGGGATTTCTACATCATCATGAAATTCAATTTCGGGACTATCGTATAACATCCATAACCAAAAACGGGCGGTATATTCTTTTTCTCTAAAATTAAAATTGTGTAAACTAATGATATAACATCCTATTCGCACGGTATCGGGCCCAGCATCTTGGGCTTGTACTTTGGTGGGAACGAGCCAGCCTAATAGGAGAATGATTGCAATTAAAAAGGTATTGAGTATTCTTTGGGTCATACAAACATTATTTATGAACGAATAAAGTTATTTAACCTTTTCAATTCCGCAAAAATAATTACTTTCACCTTTTCAATTATAAAGTTATGAGTGACCAATTATTTTATTCAATTCCCAATTTAGAAGGTGATGAACTACTTGAGTTAAAACAAATAACCCAAGGATTTTCGGAAGATAAGTTGAAAAACTTTATTGCCTTGTATAAAAGTAAAAGAAAGGATCCACAAACAGGTATGATTTTAGGGATCATTCCTTTTGTAATTGGAGCTCATGGAATTCAACGCTTTTATTATGGCAACATTGGTATGGGCATATTATACTTGCTCACCTTCGGACTTTGCTCGGTGGGTACCATTATCGATTTGATTAATAATAAAAAGATGGCTTTAGAAGCCAACCGACCTATTATGCAGGAATGCTCAAGCATGTCGGGGACCTTTTAAAATATAGATTCGTTTTAATCTACGTTCGATACTCATTTTTTCCTTAGCAACAATAAGTTAGGGTCTATTTGTTTTTGAATTTAAACTTCTCAACAATAGATTAACATCGGTATTTTGCACAGTAGGATTTCCTACTTTTGCCCAATTTATTTCTACTAAAAAATAGCATCGTGCCAAAAGATACCAGCATAAAATCAGTTCTTATTATAGGCAGCGGCCCTATTATCATTGGACAAGCTTGCGAATTCGATTATTCAGGAACCCAAGCCGCCCGATCTTTAAGAGAAGAAGGCATTGAAGTGTCGTTGATTAATTCTAATCCGGCTACCATTATGACGGACCCTATTACCGCAGACCATGTTTATTTATGGCCCCTGGAAATGGAATCCATTATAAAAATTCTGGAGGAGCGTAAAATTGATGCGGTGTTACCCACCATGGGAGGTCAAACGGCCTTAAACCTTTGTATAGAATGCGATAATGCCGGAGTTTGGGAAAAGTATGGCGTAAAGCTTATTGGGGTTGATATCCATGCCATTGATGTTTGTGAAAATCGCGAATTATTTCGCCAGCTCATGGTGGAAATTGGAATTGGGGTTGCCCCCAGTAAAACGGCCCAAAGTTTTTTAGAAGGAAAAGAAATTGCACAGAATATTGGGTTTCCATTGGTTATTCGTCCATCCTTTACATTGGGCGGTACCGGAGGGGCATTTGTACATAAAAAAGAAGATTTTGATGAACTGCTCAATCGTGGTTTGCATGCTTCTCCTATACATGAAGTATTGATTGAAAAATCCATCTACGGTTGGAAAGAATATGAGTTGGAACTTTTGCGTGATGCCAATGACAATGTGGTGATCATTTGCTCCATCGAAAATTTCGACCCTATGGGAGTGCATACCGGAGATAGTATTACCGTAGCTCCTGCCATGACCCTTGCGGATACTACTTTTCAGAACATGCGTAACATGGCTATTAAAATGATGCGCAGTATTGGGAATTTTTCGGGTGGGTGTAACGTACAGTTTGCAGTACATCCGGAAACGGAAGAAATTGTGGCTATCGAAATCAATCCGAGAGTAAGCCGTTCATCGGCATTAGCGAGTAAAGCAACCGGTTATCCTATTGCACGTATAGCCTCTAAATTAGCCATTGGTTATAACCTGGATGAATTAGAAAATCCGATTACCAAAACCTCTGCTTTATTTGAACCTACTTTAGATTATGTAATCGTAAAAATTCCACGTTGGAATTTCGATAAGTTTAAAGGAGCCGATCGTAAATTGGGACTTCAAATGAAATCGGTGGGTGAAGCCATGGGTATCGGCAGAACATTTCAGGAAGCATTACAAAAAGCATGTCAGAGTTTAGAGATTAATAGAAATGGATTAGGGGCCGATGGAAAGGAACTTAAAAACCGCGATGAAATTCTTTATAGTTTAGAAAACCCAAGTTGGAACCGATTGTTCCATATCTACGATGCATTTAAACTGGGTATTCCGTTTGCCTCGATACAAAAGGCTACCCAAATAGATCCTTGGTTTTTAAATCAAATTGAAGAGCTGGTTTCTTTAGAAAAAGAAATTGAAAAACATACCGTAGGAGAAATTCCGAGAGAGCTATTGTTGATTGCCAAACAAAAAGGTTATGGCGACCGACAAATTGCTCACTTAATGAATTGTTTAGAAAGTGAAGTCTATTATAGAAGACAGGCCGAAGGAATTAGAAGGGTATATAAATTAGTGGATACTTGTGCAGCTGAATTCGAAGCGATTACGCCATATTATTATTCCACATTTGAAGAAGAAAATGAATCCATTGTTTCGGATAAAAAGAAGGTAATTATTTTAGGTAGCGGACCTAACCGAATTGGACAGGGAATAGAATTTGATTATAGTTGTGTACATGGAGTAATTGCGGCTAAAGAAGCGGGTTACGAAACCATTATGATTAACTGTAATCCGGAAACGGTAAGTACCGATTTTAATACGGCAGATAAATTGTATTTCGAGCCGGTATTTTGGGAACATATATTTGATATTATCGAACATGAAAAACCGGAAGGGGTGATTGTACAATTAGGAGGACAAACCGCTTTAAAATTATCGGAGAAATTACATCGTTACGGAATAAAAATAATAGGCACCAGCTATGATAGTTTAGATTTAGCTGAGGATCGCGGAAGATTTTCTAGTTTACTCAAGGAAATGGGAATCCCATATCCGGAATTCGGCACTGTTGATAATGCTAGCGAAGCCATTGAGCTTAGCCGTCAGTTGGGATTCCCATTACTTGTTCGTCCGTCCTATGTATTAGGAGGGCAAAAAATGAAAATCGTAATTAATGAAGATGAGCTTGAAACCCATGTAATTGATTTATTTAAAGATTTTCCGGGTAACAAAGTATTGCTCGATCATTTTTTAGAAAGAACCATTGAGGCCGAATGTGATGCCATTTGCGATGGAGAAAATGTTTTGGTAATAGGTATGATGCAACATATTGAACCGGCGGGTATCCACAGTGGCGATTCCTACGCTTTGCTTCCACCTTATAACTTAGGAGCTTTGGTAATGGAGCAAATGGTTGAATATACTACCCGAATTGCGCAACGATTAAAAGTAAAGGGATTAATTAATATGCAGTTTGCTATTAAGGATGATGTAGTATATGTAATTGAGGCCAATCCTCGTGCAAGTCGCACCGTTCCTTTTATTGCGAAGGCCTATCAACAACCTTATGTAAACTGGGCAACCAAATTAATGTTGGGTGCCAATAAATTATCCGATTTTAAATACGATCCACAATTAAAGGGATATGCTATTAAGATTCCGGTATTTTCGTTTGGCAAATTCCCTGAGGTAAATAAAGAATTAGGTCCTGAAATGAAATCGACGGGAGAGGCCATTTATTTTATCGATAATTTAAAGGATAAATACTTTACCAAGATTTACAGCGAACGAAATCTATATTTAAGTCGATAAATGAAGATCCTAAAGATCATTGTATTTGCGGTAGGAACTTATTATATCCTCCGATTTATTATTCGACTTTACAATGCCCGTCAAAAAATGCATGCCAGAGAACAGGCAGAAAGCAAAAAGCATACGGCAAGCACCCATAAAAAACCCATGATAAATCCGAATGCCGGAGAGTATACGGATTATGAGGAAGTGAAGGACTGAGCGAACAAACGAAATTTGAATTACTAAGGGAAGGCAATTACTTGGCACCAATAGTACAGACGTCCCATGGGCCGTCTACTCAAGAATCCAATCATTTAATAGAGTTTTCATTGAAAATTTCTATATTTATAAAACGAACCCTGCAATTTGTTAGATATTAAAAACAATTCCCATGAAAAATAAAACAATCTGGTTTTTTTGCTTTCTATGTTTAGCAACATCAACTGCACAGGCTCAGGATATCATCGTACAGGAAGGAACATTCAGCATTAACGGAATTCAAATGGACCATCGGTGGCATACCAAACCATTTATTAAAGCTTTGGGTAAACCCAAAAGAAAAGCAGATATGGACATCTACCCTACTAAAGGAATTGAACTATTTATTAATCCTGAAGATTCGGAAGTAGAGAGTTTATTATTATCCTACAACTATAAATTGGATAGCGAACTAAGTCATTTTACCACTGATTATACAGGCAAATTAATCGTACAGGGAGTAGAAATTAACGGAGATATGACGTTGGAGAACTTTAAGGCAGCGCTTCCACAATACAGTTTCCAAACAGACGATAAAGGCATCATATTTGGGCTATACAAAAACCATTATATCTATCTTGATTACGATAGTTCTAATAAGCGTTTAGTTGACATAGAAATCGCTTTTCTTGAAGATGAAGATTTAAAGAAGTAAAGACGTTACTTAAAATAAGTTACCCAAACCAACGAATCATCCTATTTCATTTAAATCTACAACCACCTGTTTATAGACCTCATGTTGGTATGTGATGATATAAGAAGGTTATAAGGTACCATAAAATTTTTGTTTATTAGGTAAGTCCATCCGGTTCACCTACATTTACTCTATTAGGGTTAAATCATTTACCTCCTTCTAACCAAATCAAAAAAACACATCATGAAAAAAGCAGTTACCTATGCATTCTTTATTATTGCATCCATCCAATTAGCCTATACACAAGTAAAGGTGATTAAAATTGAAATTAAAGGAGATACTTATAATGTTTGCAGAGAATGTTTAAGTGGATTTCCACAGGACCTTTTTGGCACCTATAAATACGAAGGAAAGGGCGAACCACTGGTTGTGCTGAATCCTGATTTTAAGGGACAATTTCAAACCCATGGCATGCCTGCCAATGATATTGAGTTTTGGTTCGACTGCGATTCCGAAGGCAACGTAACCAAAAAACCGTGGGTAAGTGGAGGATTTCAGTATGCCATGTTGGTACATTATTTAAAACCACGCGAAGGTTATTCAAGTGACTATGATATTTTCGAAGTAACTACCAGACCCGATCTAGGAGAAATTCAGGTATTAAGAGAAAGAACCAAACCGCATAACCCACAATAAGGTTTCACCCAACCTACAACCCGAATGAAAACCATATTGATTGGATAACTCATCGAGTTTACCAATGCAAGATTACCACCAATCATCCGATTTTTTTGGATAATCCAACCAACCCCATTTCCCCATAATTTTAAAATATTTATGGCGCCCGACCCTATGCTCCGGGCTTCGCTTCGCTGCGGTACTCCTTGTTCTCGATACGCTGCGCTACTCGAACTGACGTCGCACCAAGCCCTTCGCAGCGGTGGCGCTTAGGGATATAAAAATATTTTTTGCAAAATAAAATTGGGTTTTATATTTTATTGAGAACCAATCTTGACAAAAAAATGAGCAAAATAGAAATCAAGCCAATACAACATCGAGGCAAATCGCAAATAGGATTATTTTTTAAGTACGATGAAAAATTAAAGAATCAATTAAAACAATTAGGCTATGAGTTTAGCATAACACATACATGTTGGTATATAGAAAATAATGATGAGAATAAAAGAAAGTTGCTTCAAACCATTGGTAATTCGGTAGAGATTATGGTTAGCAAAGAGAACAGTAATTTTCTTAAAAACACAACCAACCACAGGTCAAATTTATCGGATCATGTGCAACATGAATTAAAGGAATTTGAAAATTACCTACAGGGTTTACGTTACGGAACAAGAACCATACAAGTGTATATGGATCTGGCGAGATTATTTTTGGGATATTATAAGCAAAAGAAAATTGAAGAGATCACCAACGAAGATGTAGAGCGATTTAATTACGAGGTAATCATCAAACGGCATTATTCATCAAGTTACCAAAGGCAGCTCATGGGGGTATTAAGGTTATTGTTTAAGCGTAAGCGGGGTATACAATTAAACATGGAAACCATACAAAGGCCTCGAAAGGAATATACATTACCAGAGGTACTTTCGCAGGAGGAAGTATTGGCCATCATAAGTCGAATTGACAACATCAAGCATCGTTCTATTATAAGTTTATTATATGCAGCGGGCTTACGAATAAGTGAGCTTATCAATTTAAAGATTTCGGATATAGATTCTAATCGAATGCAAATTCGCATTGCGGGGGCCAAAGGTAAAAAGGATAGGTACGTTACCTTATCCGATAAGATATTGGTATTGTTAAAGAATTACTATACAGAATACCATCCCCAGGTCTATTTATTTAACGGGCAGGATAAGGAGAAATATTCTGATGAGAGTATTAGACAAATATTAAAGGAAGCCTGCAGGAAGGTAGGAATTTCGAAAAAAGTAAGTCCCCATACCTTGCGGCATAGTTATGCCACCCATTTATTAGAAAATGGGGTTGATTTACGATATGTACAGGAGTTATTGGGCCATAGCCGACCAGAAACCACGATGATTTATACGCATGTAACCCAAAAGACGATGATTTCGATAAAGAGTCCGTTTGATTTATTATTTAAAGATGGTGACCTATCAAATACCGGAAACCCAAACCCTAAAATGTTAAAACCTTGGACAACCCCGGGAAATTAACGGGGATTGTAGTAACTTTAGTTTGGACAATAACTAGTTATGCCTCATTGTAGGGCGACACAAAAAACAGACAAAAATTAAGAATGAAGAAAGCTATAATAATTGGGGCGACATCTGGAATAGGTAAAGGACTTGCAAAACTTTTGGCTGACAACAATTATAA
>JBEIQI010000244.1:0-4694 GCA_040376605.1 Flavobacteriales bacterium
CTATTTTAAACTAACAATTGTACAAATATATAAGACTATTTTAATAAAATGATATACAAATTATAAGGGTTATCGAAAAAATAGCCTATTGGTAAATTTCCATAGCACCATTGCGGATAACATAAAGATGCTCCCCAAACGACAAGAATGGATTTCCCAATAAATCTTCGGAACATGAAATCTTGGTAATATCCACATCGGCAGGCACTTTTACCTCCATATCTTTGTAAAATAGTTGATCAGTATCTCTGATATAATCAATATACATCATGGCGCTATCCTCTTGCTCGAAACATACAACACTCAATTCGGCTGGCTTTAAACCATTGATTCTTTTGTTCTCAAAATAAACAGCCATGCTATCCTTACCCCAGCGATAAGCAATACTTTGGAATGATTTGGGATCAGCCCCTTCTAGAACCAATATTTCTTCACCGTTAGCATTAATATCCCATGTATATACATGATTTTTATCCTTGGCATAATAACTTCCCTGATTGAGTCTTTCAAAAGTGGTCAAATCCAAACCCGGAATTTCTTTAAAATAATAAACCACTTTATCGGCTGAATCCTTTACCGACTGAAGCATTCCGGTCCTAATATAAACCTTCCCATCTGTTTTGCCTTTATAAAAATTGATGTCGATTTGTTCGTAAAGAGAAGGGTCGAACTTAGGATCCAATTTTATTTTCTTATCACAACTCGTGATTGCAATACATAAAACAATATAAACAATGGTAATAAATGGTTTCATCCTACAAAGATGATAATTAATAAGGTTTGTTGCTATGAATCTTTGTCAAAAATAAAGCTTAATTGGGTTGGCAGGATTGTTGCCAAACCTTTATTTAACTCTTGCATCGTATTGGCTTCCCATGGAATCGTTGGTATGAAGCCTGCTAATCATTTCTTTTTTAATGATATTAAAAACAATCATATGAACATCTTCGGCAATTTCCATGTCCATGGCTTTTGAATGGATATTGATATCTGCTAACTCCTTTATTTGCCCACCCTTAAATCCACAAAATGCAATCGTTTCTACCTTCTTGTCTTTAGCATACTGCATAGCAGATACTACATTTTTACTATTTCCGCTTCCGCTGATTCCTATTACTAAATCATTTGGTTGTAAGAAATTCTTCAGCTGTTCAATAAAAATGGCATCCCATGAAATATCATTGGCTATGGCCATAAGAGCCGGAATATTATCGTTTAAACAAATCACCTTAAATCTTTTGTCGAGCCCAAAACTGGCACCCTTCAAAAAATCCCCGGTGGCATGACTGGCACTGGCTCCGCTACCTCCATTCCCGAAAATATAAATGGTTCCCTGGGTTTGATGAACTCTCAAAAATGCCTGAATGGCCTTTTCCACTTGATCAGCATCCAATTCGTCTAAGGTCTTTTTTAATAAATCAATATAGGATGTAAATGTTGACATGTTTTAGATTTGATTGATATTAATTACCATAATGGGTTCTACAACAAACCCTATTTATCACGCAAAAATAAGCCAATTTAAAGTAAATTAATAGTTTGAACCATAGAAGTTTCAATAATTTAGGGAATGGGGCGTTGTTACCAAATTCTAAAAATGTAGATTTGTACAAACATAAAAGCACTCAACAATGTTTCCATGGATTTTTTTAGCACTTCTAATTCCCTTTCATTACGCCTTATACAAATTATTTCCTAAGGCCGGACAGCCTGCTTGGGCAGGTTTGGTGCCCTTCTATAATGTTTGGATTATTCAGAAAAAGATTGCGAAAAAGCCCATTTATTGGATTTTCTTTTTGCTTTTACCTGGTATTAACCTCATTATGTTTGGATGTATCTGTTATAATTTAGCCAGGTCATTCGGTAAATATACCTCCAAAGAATTATTTCAGGCGGTGGTGCTTTTTCCATATTTTTTCATCAAGATCGCCAATGATAAGACAACCGCATTTGTGCCTAAGGATAAACGACCAGCTCGTAAAAAATCTTCTGTTCGTGAATGGGGAGAAGCACTTGTATTTGCCATTATTGCTGCAACTTTCATTAAAGGGTATTTAGTTGAACCTTATAAAATTCCTACCTCATCTATGGAACAGGATTTATTGGTTGGCGACTTTTTGTTAGTGAGCAAGTTAAATTATGGACTTAAGATACCTCAAACCCCATTAACTTTTCCGTTTACACATAATAATTTATACGATTTACCAGGTCCAATTTGGCCTTTTGTAAAATCCTATTCAACCGCTTGGAAAATACCATTAATGAAACTGCCCGCATTAGAAGGGGTAGATAGAAATGAAATTGTTGTTTTTAACTTCCCTGCCAACGATACTACCATTCAAACCTTAGAATTCCATGCCCACGATTATTATGTAAAAGTGGCAGAAGAGGCGTATATGGCAGCAGGTAAAGAAGGTAAAATTAATCCAGATGGAACCATCGATAATTGGGATTATTACATGAATATTGGGCGTAAGAAAATTAGATCGGCATATCCTATTGTGTACCATCCAATTGATAAAAGAAATAACTATATCAAGCGTTGTGTAGCTATTTCCGGTGATAAACTGGAAGTTAGAAATGGTGAATTAATCATAAACGATCAACAACAGGCGAGACCGAAAAACTCTCAATACACCTATTTGATTAGATTTAAACAAAACGTGGGGATTAATGAGCTCAAAAAGTATTGGGGTATGGAAATTTCACCGGAGGATATGGGATACGCACCTGGACAGAAATTTGATAAAACCATTGAAATGGGCAAACCTGTTTATTGGAGACTTACCACCGATCAATTTGAATTATTCAAAACATCCAATATGGTAGATTCTATAGCCCTGCAGTTGTATCCAAAAGGACAATGGATGTATAATATTTATCCGCATCATCCTAAATTCCCATGGAATCCGGATCATTTCGGACCCATTATAGTTCCTAAAAAGGGATTAACCATTACATTAGATGAGAACAATTATCTAATGTATAAAAGGGTGATGGAAGCCTATGAATACCATAAAGTAGAATGGAAGGGTGGACAGGCCTATGTCGATGGTGCAGTTGCCAAAGAATATACTTTTGAGCAGAATTATTTCTTTATGATGGGAGATAACCGTCATGGTTCAGCTGATAGCAGATGTTGGGGATTTGTGCCTAATGACCATGTGGTTGGTAAGGCCTTGTTGGTTGTTGCCAGCACGAATGATACCGGAGTGAAGAAATTCCCTAATAACATTAGATGGAATAGATTCTTTAGAGGTGTAAACTAATGGAAGTTTTTGGTACGGCCTTCCTGCCAAATATTGCATATCTAAAACGTCTCCTGGCATCGTCAGACGCTTGTATTGACTTAGGAGAACATTTTGTAAAACAAACTCAACGGAATAGAACGGTAATTCTCAGTTCCAATGGTGTTATGCCAATTATTATACCATTGCGTAAAAAAGATAGTTCGTCTTTACCGAATAGTTCCCGACGACTTGTAGATATGGAAATAAGTTATGCCGAAGATTGGCAAACGAAAGCTTTAAGAGCCATTCAATCTTCCTATAAAAACTCACCTTATTTTGAGCATTATCAAGAGGAGTTTGAACATTTATTGATGTCTCAAGAACCGCTATTATATCGATACAACAAGGCTTTTATCGAATGGTTGCTGAAACAATTAGATGTTTCTACAACATTGGCTTATTCGGAAGAATATGTTGATGCGGGTGACCATTTGGATTATCGATCCGTGGATTTTTATCATCCAACATTCGATGTACAGCCTATACCTTACAAGCAGGTTTTTACACATAAAATGCCATTTGTTGCTAATCTATCCGTGATTGATCTGCTCTTTAATAAAGGTCCGGAAGCATTGCCATTCTTGCAATAAAAAAGGGCCTTCAAGGCCCTTTTAAGTTTTATCTATTTGGTTGCGTTTTATCAATTTCTTTATCACTATCGCTTGAGGATGGTGCATCTTCGGAACTAATAGATTTCTTTTTCACTTTCGTTTTCTTCGTTTTTTTGTCTGCATCGGTACCAGCAGGTGGAGTAGGTAAGGTGATTCCACTGAGCTTTTTAAAGGTCTCCACCGCATCAAAGTTTTTGGCTTCTTTACCCTTTCTGATGATTTCCACCTTATTCATGATGGTTCCTTGTTTTAAACTATCTACAATATTTTGGCCTGAGATTACTTTGCCAAATACAGTATGTTTATTATTCAACCAGCTAGTTTCAACAATGGTAATAAAGAATTGACTTCCATTGGTTCCCGGTCCGGAATTGGCCATAGATAAAGTACCTTTATCATGTTTCAAATCAGGACTAAATTCATCTTTAAATGAATAACCTGGACCGCCCATTCCATTACCTTGAGGGTCTCCTCCTTGAATCATAAAATCTTGTTTATCCCCATTGGCCTTGCTAATTACCCGGTGAAATTTTATTCCATCGTAATAAGGTACCCCTAGAGCTTTGGCTGCATTTGGCATATTACCTTCTGCCAAACCAACAAAATTAGCTACAGTTTGTGGAACTTTTTCAGGTTCTAATTTGAGTAAAATATCACCTTTATTTGTTTCAAACTTTGCATATAAACCATCAGGCAATTGTTGGGCTTCAACAAAATTCAGAAAACTTACACAAAAAAATAGTACACCTAAAAACTTCATATTAATTAATTTTTATTAACTCTACCTCAAAAA
>JBEIQI010000149.1:0-7427 GCA_040376605.1 Flavobacteriales bacterium
AATGGATTTTTTCATGAATAATTATTTTAGTAATTGTATAAGATGAAATAGACGATCTGAATTTTAATCTTTTCTGTTATAAATGAAGTATAGAACAAAAAGAGTTCCTAATGCCAAATCATTAAAACTCGCTACCAGGATTAAACTTGACCCAAATCCCTGGAAATACGACACAGTCCATAATAAAACCGCCGCTATTTTACCCATACCGCCAATTAAAATAAATAGTTTATTGCGGAGAGGGTTACTCATGCTCCATATATATCCAAAACCTATAATGAGGATAAAAATAAACATCAGGGTTACGATGGATTGGATAGCAGGTGATGATAAAATAATATCATCAAGTTTATTGTAAAATAAAAACAGAAATACCTGAGGAAAAAAAGCAAAAAATATTCCGGCAATGATATTTACCATCCCTGCTATACCCAGCAGATGTTTCATCCATTTTGAATCGAAAAAATTTCTCATAATTCTGCAATACAATCTATGGAACCGGTAACCTTTTGTTCAAGCTTCACATTAATTTTGGCATCTAATGGAAGAAATAAATCCACTCTTGAACCAAATTTAATAAATCCGAACTCGGCTCCTTGTTTAGCCACCATGGTTACTTTTGAATAGGTGCAAATTTTTCGGGCCAAAATCCCAGCTATTTGTCGAACCAATACCCTTTTTCCATCTTTACGTTTTACCACAACGGTACTACGTTCATTTTCGGTAGAAGATTTGGGATGCCAAGCGACTAAATATTTACCAGGGTGGTATTTGGTATATTCAACCACTCCATTTACCGGATACCAATTAATATGAACGTTTACCGGGCTCATAAAAATAGACACCTGGATTGCTTCTGCTTTTAGAAATTCCGGTTCAAAAACCTTTTCTATCACCACCACTTTACCATCGCAGGGGGCAATTACTTTATTGTCGTCCAAGGTTGGTTTTCTAAAAGGTTTCCTGAAAAATTGTAAGAATACAATAAGGAAAAACATGAAAAAGGCAGAAACCAAAAAGGTTGGCCAGGTATAATCAAAAAACATTACCATGGCAACAGATGATCCAATAAATAGAATCAACGAAACCAAGATATAGGTCATTCCTTCGTGATGTAATTTCATAGCAGGGAGGTTATATTATAATATAAATAAACAATGGGTGCCGTTAATAATACTGAATCAAATCGATCGAGCATTCCACCATGCCCGGGCAGAATAGTTCCGGAGTCTTTAACTCCAGCCTGTCGTTTAAGGATAGATTCGCTAAGGTCACTTGGAACCGCAAAAATGGCAATCAATAAGGCCAGAACAATCCATTCAATGGTTGAGAATTGAAGCTTGGGAAAAAGTTGTGCTAATAATAAGGAGAAGCCAGCAGTAATAATAATTCCTCCAATGGTTCCTTCAATGGTTTTACCTGCACTTATATTGGGAGCCAACTTATGTTTTCCTATGAGTTTTCCGCTAGCATATGCAAATGAATCAGCCGACCAAAGAAGCAGGAAATACACCAATACGATTTGGTAATTATATCCCCAGACTCTATGGTAGGAGGTTTGAATGAGTAAGATAAAAGGAATGGCAATGTACATATAGCCGAGTACGCTATAGGCGATGTTCTCGAATGGTTTGGGCTTTTTTTGCAATAGTTCAACCACTACAATGATGATAGGAAAAATGATAGTAAGAATAAATTGTAACTGAGAAACAATGAGTACCTTAATGATTCGATAAATAGGGCTTGGGTTAATTTCTATCAAAAGACTGATGCCAACCAATAAATAACTGATGATATTGATGGCAAACAAAAGTCCTTTAGTGGGGGCCGAAAATTTTGAGGTGAGTTTTAAATATTCGTGGGTAGCCACTACTAAAACAAATCCGAATACTAAATAAAAAGATTGGAAAGACCATACAATCGATCCAATCATTATCAATAGGAAAATACTACCTGTAATTATTCTCTGCCAAAAGTTGCTGATTGCAGCCATATGACAAAGATAGATTAATTTGCCGGAGGAGGAGTATCGGTGTCTTTCTTTTCAGATTCTTCTTCCGCTACCGGTTTTTCGGTATATGTTTCTGATTCTTTAACCCTAACCACATCCTTGCCTTCATCCCAGGTTCTTAAACCAAAAATCTCTTCTAAGTCCTCTCTATATAATATTTCTTTTTCCAACAAGCGACCTGCTAATATTTCTAAATTCGCTTTGTTCTCAATCAATACTTTTTTAGTACGCTGATAACATTCATCCACCATTTTCTTTACTTCCTCATCAATGATTTCGGCCGTTTTTTCGCTGTATGGTTTGCTAAATGTATAATCTGATTGTCCTGTTGAATCGTAGAAACTAATATTTCCAATTTTATCATTTAATCCATAAATGCTCACCATGGCGTAGGATTGTTTGGTTACTTTTTCCAGATCGCTTAAAGCGCCTGTACTTACCTTACCAAACATAATATCTTCTGCTGCACGACCACCCAATGCTGCGCATAATTCATCAATCATTTGTTCCTTGGTAGTAATTTGTCTTTCTTCAGGCATATACCAAGCGGCACCTAATGATTGACCCCTAGGAATGATGGTTACTTTAACCAACGGACTTGCATGTTCCAATAACCAACTAACCGTAGCATGCCCTGCTTCATGGAAGGCAATGGTTTTCTTTTCTTTTGGAGCAATTACTTTATTTCTTTTCTCTAAACCACCGATAACTCTATCTATGGCATCGTTGAAATCCTGACGATCGATAATATGTTTATTTTTTCGGGCCGCAATTAATGCCGATTCGTTACAAACATTGGCAATATCTGCTCCGCTAAATCCAGGTGTTTGACGAGCCAATTGCTCGACATCCACATCAGTTGCCAATTTTTTTAGTGGGCGCATATGAACTTTAAATATTTCTTTTCTACCTACTAAATCTGGTAGGTCAACAAATATTTGACGATCGAAACGTCCGGGTCTTAATAAAGCTTTATCTAAAATATCTGCCCTATTGGTAGCCGCAATGACAATAACGCCTGTATTAGATTCAAAGCCATCCATTTCGGTTAGCATTTGATTCAATGTACTTTCTCTTTCATCGTTGGCACCTTGTGCAACTGATCGACCTCTAGCACGGCCTATGGCATCTACCTCATCAATAAATATAATTGCTGGAGCCTTTTCTTTGGCTTGTTTAAATAAATCTCTTACACGAGATGCACCTACACCAACAAACATTTCAACGAAATCAGATCCTGACATGGAGAAAAATGGAACCTTGGCTTCTCCTGCAATGGCCTTTGCCAATAATGTTTTACCGGTACCCGGAGGTCCTACCAATAAAGCACCTTTCGGAATTTTAGCACCTAAATCAGTATACTTTTTTGGACTTTTTAGGAAGTCAACAATTTCTTTTAATTCTTGTTTAGCTTCATCTAAACCGGCTACACTATCGAAGGTGATGGTTACATTTTCGCCATCGAACATTTTAGCTTTTGCTTTTCCGATGTTAAATATTTGACCACCGCCACCGCCGCCACCCATGCGTCGCATAATGAATACCCAAACCAGAATCATTAATCCAATTGGTACTATCCACATTAGAATTTCCCCTAAAATGTTTTTTCTTGTTTCGTATTTAACTTCAGGAAGGATAACGGTTTTGGTGCTATCAGAACCAGACGTTTGAATCTCCTTTAATTTATCCTTGAATAACATATTACCACCGGTATTTTCGATGATATAATGCGGACCTTTATTGCTGTTCCCAAAGGAACCTTTAGATACATCTTTAAATCTATCCTGATCTAATAAACTCTCTTTGATATAAATCTCCGCGGCCTTATCATTTACCACGATAATTTTTGCAACATCGTTGTTCACGATGAGATTTTTTAGTTCCTGATCATCATTGATCTTTTTGAGACTGCTGCCAAAAGTGCTGAATAATTGGATTCCAATTAATACAATTGCAATGATTGCATATATCCAATACAGGTTAAATGCAAATTTTGGTTTTTTCGGCGAACCGGGTTTATTGTTGTTGGGATTATTGTTTGCCATGTTTATTTTAAAAATTGTCTAAATGATCATTAATTAAGTGGTTGCAGTTTCGTGATAAGTAACCTTGGCATCGGCCCAAAGCTCTTCTAGTCCATAGAACTCACGAATTTCCGGAAGAAAGACATGAACTACCACATCTACAAAGTCGATTAGAATCCATTCTTTATTATCATAACCTTCGGTATGCCAAGGTTTTTCTTTAGTTGCTTTAAATGCTTCGTCCAAAACAGAATCTGCTAAAGCATCAACCTGTGTGGTAGAGTTTCCGCTACAAATAATAAATACACCTGTTACTGCATTAGGGATATTTGTCAGATCCATTAATTTGATATCGAACCCCTTTTTCTCTTCCAGCCCTTTTATAATAGAATTGATTAATTTTGAACTGGGTTTTTTCTTTTTAGTCATTAAAATTACCTGCTATAGTCTTTACAAATTTATAATTTCTTTTGGTCTCGAGATGCACGTTTCACCTTTAATAGGAAATAATATAATCAAATTGGATGCCGTAGACTCTACGAACACCTATGCACATACCCTGTTAAAAAATCAAAACGTTCCAGAAGGTACCATTATACAGGCCTTTCATCAAACTTCAGGTCGTGGACAGATGGGGACAAATTGGCATAGCCTACCTGGTGAGTCTCTGACATTTAGTGTCATACTTACACCCACTTTTTTGCGCATTAATCAGCAGTTTTACTTAAACATGGCTGTTTCATTGGGTGTATACGAGTATTTGAAAATAAAAGGGATTTCTGGAGGACTGATTAAATGGCCGAATGATATTATCGTGAATCGAAAAAAATTAGCGGGAATTTTAATAGAAAACTCCATTAAAGGTGATATGCTTCAACATGCGATTATTGGAATTGGGTTAAATGTAAATACAGATCCTAAGGATCTACCTCCCTTTGCTACGTCATTGTTTACAGAAACAGGTCGATTTTTGAATATGGATGCAGAGATTTCGGAGCTGGCCACCATGCTAGATAAGTATTATACCTTGTTGCGACTTCTAAAATTCGATCGGTTGAAGAATTTATACATGGAACACCTCCTTGGGTTTAATGCACCTATGGTGATTCGAAAAAACGGTGAAGAGATGGAGGTAAGGGTTGTAAATATTGACGAAACAGGTAGAATAGAATTGGAAAAAACTAACAGCGGAAGGTTTACCGCTGGATTCAAAGAATTTGAATGGGTATACTAAGAAGCGCTTTCGAACTTTTGTTGAACCTGCTTGGTAAGATATCCAAAGAATTGCCCCATAGGCTTCTCAATCATCATTTTCATGAAGGTGTTGATATCTGCTTCAAATACCATTCCTGTCCGGCATTCATTGGTATCTAGCTTTTCGATGCTAACAGTAAGGTCAAATTCGAATGGACCACTGCCTTTAATTTTAATGGTATGATCCGAAATTCGTTCCACAATGTTCATATGAATTTTGGGTACCATAGATACTTGTAATTCGCATTTATCCTCATCCGATACCCAATTAGTTACCGATTCAGGCATCATTTCCTGATAGTTGTTGAAATCCGCCAGGTAGGCAAATACCTTTTCGGAATTGGCTTGAATATCTCTTTTTTCAACTTCGATTCTGGTCATACAATAAATTATTATTATTTACCCCAGGTGGATGGATCTTTTCTCCAATTCATCAGGGTTTCTAAATGTGAATTGTTTACATAATTCAACTCTACCGCCTTTTTTATCAAATGCTCATAATCGCATAAGGTTACCAGATTCACCTTGTTTTTTTTGAAAAGCTCTTCAGTCTCTTTAAATCCATAATCGAAAATAGCCATCATATGCTGCACTTCACAACCTTCTTTTCTTAAGGCATCCACTGCTGCAAGACTGCTTTTGCCTGTAGATACTAAATCTTCAACAACCACTATACCTGCTGTGGTTACTAACTGACCTTCGATTTGATTTCCTAATCCATGTTTTTTTGATTCAGGACGAACATATACAAAAGGAACGCCTAGTTCCTGAGCTACTAAAACACCATGGGCAATACCTCCTGTTGCAACACCAGCAATGGTTCCAGGTTTTTCCATTTTACTTTCAACAATATCAACAAAGTTTTGACGTATAAATGTTCTGATCACCGGGTGTGATAAAGTTACCCTATTATCGCAGTATATTGGAGACATCCATCCACTTGCCCAGGTAAAAGGTTTGGTGGGTTCTAATTTTATTGCTTTTATTTGCAAAAGAAATTCAGCAACTTTTAAAGCAACCTCTTCATTATAAATCATGGGGCAAATGTATAAAGTTTTTATAAAAGCGAACCTGTTATATATATCCAATACCCCTTTGAAAAGTCATAATGGTTTCAAAAAGGTTACAAACATTGAATTTATTGATGATGAAGTTTTTACCAACATGATTCCAATTTTGGAAACTACTTCAGATGAACCGGTCTGTTATAATCTTTTTGGCCCCGATCCTGTGTTAATTTGGAGGCGATATAGAAAACAATATAAACTTGTTTTAGCTGGAGGTGGCTTGGTGAGAAATGCTAAAAACAGAATTTTATTCATTTATCGCAACGGACGTTGGGATTTACCCAAAGGAAAGGCTGATTATGCCGAACTAATTGAGAATACTGCCTTACGCGAAGTAAAGGAAGAATGTGGATTAGAACATTTAATTTTATTAGATCATATCATTGATACTTATCATACCTACGACCTCAAAGGTTCCCGAAAATTAAAGAAAACAACCTGGTATAAAATGCATTCGGATCAAAAGGAATTAATACCGCAAACAGAAGAAGGCATTACCAAAATCAAATGGATCAAAGAGGATAAATTGGATAAAGTATATGCCAATACTTATCCAAGTATTATTGATGTGCTGGATGCAGAGCGGGCTTCACAAAACATTACAGTGGAAACAAAAGCTTCTCATACCAATATGAATTTTGAGTAGTTGGGATAAAATCTAATCAACAGACTTTATTTTGCCAATATTGGCTGGCAGGCGCTATGCTTCGTGATCCCTGTGAGGGGGAGCTGTTCAAAGAAATGAAAGCAAAGAAATGGCTGTTTTTTATTTTTAAAATATATCTGTTCATGCGGAGCTTAGGGATTACTCCGCTGCGCTGCGTGATCCCTGAGAGGGGGAGCTATTCAAAGAAATGAAAGCAATGGGATTGCTTTTTTTTATTTTCTAATCCGCACTAAACAAGCGGAGCTTGATAGTGCGGATTAGAAAATAAAAAAGCCCAACTACGTTGGGCTTTCATTTCTTTGGCGGAGAGAGAGGGATTCGAACCCCCGGAACCTCGCAGTTCAACAGTTTTCAAGACTGCCGCAATCGACCACTCTGCCATCTCTCCGGGGGCAAAAGTAATA
>JBEIQI010000045.1:0-16195 GCA_040376605.1 Flavobacteriales bacterium
ATTATCCGCACCGGAAGTTCTGGTGCCCAGGATGATAAATTTAATGGCACGGGTACCTGAAGGAATTGCCCAACTATTTTGATTGAGTGCCCATTGTCCATTCAAATCTTCTGTAGTATCGGAGCCTGATATATATGCATTGGCACCATCTAAAAACTGGATGGCAAATGAAGGTATATCGGAACCATTATAATCTCTTAAATAACCGCCAAATTTGGCAACTATGGTGCCTGCATCAATGTTTGTAGAATAGGAGGTTACATCCACTGTTTGCTCTGCTGACCCAAAAGCATTTTCTGTACATAAGGCTCCTACGGCAAAATATTTTATACCCGCATATGGTGTTGTACCGGCACATTCGCCAGATGTTAATGCTTCTAAGGCTCCAGCAGTGGCGGTCCAACCGGTGGTTCCTGATTCCGCACCACTATTCGTTAATAGGTTAGTTGTTTCGGAACTTGGTCCTGTAGAAAATGATATGGGAGTTGACCAATTACTCCAAGCTAAACTTTTATCTCTATAACGAACTCTCCAACAATAGTTGGTCGAGGGAGCTAAGGTGGTTACTTTTTCATCTGATAAATCATCGGAGGATTGCGTATCAATTTCGTTATACCAATTTTTATATTGTTTCCATGAATTAATTACCGGGTTAGAAAAGTCGCCACAATTGGTAGAAATCTGCCATTGTGCTGCCCCAAATCCATCATTATCCGGATCAATAAAATCATTGCCTTTGAGAATCAAACATTCAGGAAGTACAACATCATTAGCAGCTGGGAACAATCCAATAGGTGTAACCGGATTGTTATTGTTTTTTTTGATGGTAATTAAATCTTCCAACAAATTTGGATGTATAACCGCACCATCTCCAATGCTATATCTCTTTAAAGTAAATTGTGGATTAGAACCTGCTTGAACGGCAACATATACCCACCCATAGGTGTCCTCGCTAGTGATATATTCCGGATAATCCTGTTGGGCAAATTCGTTCCATGAATCAATATTTCCACCTGCCGTTGCTACGTTCACCATGAGGTGATTATGGTCTCGAGATTGTCCTCTAGAATATCCATGGGTATGTCCGAAAAAATGTATACTTGGCTTACCGGAGTTGGTAGAGAAGTTTTCTAATCGGGTTATAATATCACCAGTATAATTGGTATTTCCTGCGATCCATAATTCTGAATGGTAAGGATGATGCATTTGAGCAAATACAAAATCAATACTGGTGTCGGCCGCAGCATCGGCTAAAACAGCGTCTAACCAATTAAGTTGGGTCATTATTTGATATGCACCGTTGGAGTTTAAACCAATAATTCTAACATTAGAATGGTCCTTATACCACCAATGCTCCTCATATCCTCCAGATCCATTTAATGGTAGGGTATGGTATTTAAAATAGCTTAGGTTATTGTTTTCGTGGTTTCCTAAAACAGGGTAGGATGGTACATAGGAGAATAGATCAGCCGCCGGATCGAAATAAGTGGTTTCCCATTGGGCATAAATAGATCCGTTATCCACCAAATCGCCTGGTATAATTACCATTTGTAAATTATCTGGGAGGTCACCGGCTACACTGTCGGTCATATATTGTAAAACTCCATCATGAATTACCTGATAAAATTTGGTAGGGTTTACCCAATCCTGTTGCATATCACTCATAGCAACAATTCCGGTTGTAGATTCATCCTCGGGTAATGCCGGTGTATTAAATTGGTAAACCGCCGATTGAGTGGTTCCTGTAATGGCTTTATAATAATATCGTGAACCCGGTGCTAGGCCCGTTAAATTTACGGTATGAATTTGGCTTGTACCATTACCCGTAATGGCCGTACCACTTGCTACCAGACCTAATGAGGCCGTTAAACCATATTCAACCGATGTAGAATTATCGGAACTGGTTTCCCACATAATAACCATACTGTTAGGTTCAGCATCTTGAAGATAAGGTTCCACTACTATGGTTTGGGAGGTAACGGAATCCAAAATAATAAAGGAGAAAACAAAGGCGAGTAATCGTAATTTCATAAGGATATAGTGGATTTCAAAATAAATCTATACCCCAAGGTTAGCCAAAATTATTTTATAAACCAAGGTTTGCCTACATACATTAATGAAGTTTCCACTCTCCGGTTATAATAAAGGTCTGATAGGTTTTTATTTCGCCAAATGTACTTCCATCGGGACCCATCCATGGTAAATGAACAAATTTTGCCAACCTGACTAAAGGAGGAGCCCGGTGTCCTAACATTTTTAAAACTATAGATGACCCTTTCCGTTTGATTGGGTGCTAATATAATTTGATGTGTTAAGGGGCTTATGACTCCTTCACTGCCAAAGACAATTAATAATTTTTCTTGATATGGATTGGTTATCAGGAAATGCAAATAATATGAATGATTATCTAATCCCTCTTCAATTTTAACGTGAAATGAATCCTTATCCTTTAGTTGAATTGTATCTACAACTATCACGACAGAATCAGATTCAAGGGTGATGTAAGATTGAAATTGGGACTTGACCGACAGAATCCAAATACATGAAAAGAGAAAAGATAGAAATACGGATTTTCTCATTAATTATTGGGGTATTTGGCAAATTTTGTAGCTTGATAGCAGAGTGTACAACGGCTTACTCAGGTAAGAGTACAATTTTTTATAATGTATATTTTACCATCATTATCTCCATACTTTAATGATCTAATTATATCATCTCCGGCACATTCAAAGGCTGATTCAGGGATTAAACAACTATCTAATTCAATGATGCAGGGAAAAGGTTGAATATCAATCACTATTTCTATTGCCGGGGATTTACTAAGGGATAAAATGGGATAATTCTTGTACTCAAAATCGATCAATTTGCCAATCATAGATTACAATAAGTTTTATTTATTAGTTCTGTAATATACAATAGAGCTAAGCCAAGCACAAATATATAAGATTGGACTAAAGGCAAAATTGGCTCAGATCTATGATAGACTTATTATTCTATCTTTTACCCATGTGCAAATACGTCGATCGTAAATTAAATCCATCTTGTTTTCAAGGTAAATTAAGAAGTAAGCATTATTTCGAAGGTTGGTATTTTAAATTAGTCGATAAGTCATCAAGCACCATTTATGCGATTATTCCCGGTGTTTCATTAGATAAAAATGGCCAGGACCATGCATTTATTCAAGTCATCAATGGAGCTACCTCCGAGACCCATTATATTAATTATAAAATGGAAGATTTTCATTTTTCATTAAAAGAGTTTTGGGTGAAAATTGGAGACAATGTTTTTGGAAAAGATGGAATGGTATTAGATATCAATAATAAAGAAATCAGCATAAAAGGCAATGTTCAATTTGGGGAATTTACTCCTTGGCCAGTTAGCTTTTTATCACCTGGCTCCATGGGCTGGTATGCTTATGTACCCTTTATGGAATGTTATCATGGCATTGTAAGTTTCGATCATTCATTGCAAGGAAGTTTGACGATTAACGGAACATTACATTCGTTCGATCAAGGACGAGGATATATTGAAAAGGATTGGGGTAGATCGTTTCCAAGTTATTATATCTGGATACAATCGAATCATTTTAAGGAAGAAGGAGTGTCTATAATGGCTTCTCTTGCTAATATACCTTGGCTGGGGACCAAGTTCGACGGGTATTTGATAGGTTTTTTATGGAATAAAAAAATGTATCGATTTACCACATATACCGGAGCGAAAATAAAGAAGTTGGAACTTTTTTCGAACAGAGTGATCCTTCATGAAGCGGACAAAAGAAGGAGAATTGAGATAGATGTGGTTAGAGTGCATGAACCAGGTGAATTAAAATCGCCCCTATTAGGTGCTATGAATAACCGTATCAGAGAAAGTTTAAATTCGATCGTTAAAGTTCGTTTAATAGAATTGAAAGGAACTGTGGAAAATATTATATACGAAGGAGAAAGCAAACATACCGGTTTCGAAATGGGTGGGGAGACAGATAAAATAAAACAGATCAAATAACTAATTGGTTGTTGCTTTGCACAAGCAGATCCCAGTTTCGAAGTAATATTATTAGAAGGCAAACAAAGGGAAGTAGCACTATACCCAGCGAGTCAGGTTATTATTTATCCACTTTATTCCGTTGTCTTCCCATCAAACTCAGCTTCATTTTTCATAGCCTCTTCTTTGGTAGTTCTTACAATTGCATCTTTATGATGTGGTGGTGCATAAATGGTATACATTTTTAACTCTTTCTGATTATCAGTGTTAATGATGTTATGTTTTGCCCCTGATGGAACAATAATTACATCTCCATCTTTTAAACTATATTCATTTCCATCGATGATACATTTACCATTTCCACTTTCGAAACGGAAAAATTGGTCATTATCATGATGCACTTCTTCTCCTATATCTTCACCTGGTTGAAGACTCATTAATACCAATTGAAAATGTTGAGTGGTATGCAATACTTTTCTAAAATTAGTATTGTCAATAGTGGCTTTTTCGATGTTGTTGTGGTATCCTTTCATAATTCTGTAGTATTGATATTTTATTTTCCGTATTTTAATGTAAGTGCTAACTGACCCGCATGATAGGCAGTATGTGAAATAATCCTGCCTAAAGCTTCAGCCTTTGTTTTGGTACCAAATTCTTTGGTAGTGATAGTTTCTTGCCAGTTGGCCTCCCCTTGTTTTTCTATAATTGCTTTTAATTCATGAAAGGCCATTTCCTGATAGGTAATTAATTCCTCTAAATTGGTCCATTCACCAGTATCTTGCTGAGCAATCACCGTTTTGGCAGATACTTTAAGATCTGCTGCTCCAAAAACATTTTTAGCAAATAAAAGTTCCACATCGCCTATGTGCCGAATTAAAAATCCGGCGCTATTTCGGGTACCTTCCAGTCTTTTAGAGAGATCATCTTGCTCAAGATCTTTTAATAGGTTGATGAATCGGGTACAAGCCTCAATCCATGTTTGCAGATACAATGCTGTTGTGCTCATTGTGTAAAGGTATGCTATGGTTATTGGATAAATATGATTTGAATCATTAACGGGTAAATAACTGGCATCAAAATGGATTAAAATGCTTGGGAGAGGTTCTAGATATCAATTCAATAGTGTTCTTTAATAATCGTTAACCGAATTGGCCATTTCTACCCATTTGCTAATTTTGTAGCAACAAGCAATTATTTGTATGGAAGTAGCAGATATTAAAGTAATTAACGAGAAAATAGAAAAGCATTCAGCTTTTATTGAGGCCCTTAATAAAGAACTCGAAAAAGTAATTATTGGCCAGGAATATATGTTGGAAAGATTGCTGATTGGTTTATTATGCAATGGGCATATCTTATTGGAGGGAGTACCTGGTTTGGCTAAAACATTGGCCATTAAATCACTGAGTCAGGCCATTGATGTGCAGTTTAGCAGGATTCAGTTTACCCCTGATTTACTTCCTGCCGATTTAATTGGAACCGTAATTTATAACCAGAAGAAAGAAGAATTCTCGGTAAAAAAAGGTCCTATCTTCGCCAACTTTATTTTGGCGGATGAGATCAACCGTGCTCCGGCAAAAGTTCAATCGGCGTTGTTGGAGGCTATGCAAGAAAGGCAGGTAACCATTGGGGAGAATACCTTTAAACTACCCGAGCCCTTTTTGGTATTGGCTACCCAGAATCCAGTTGAACAGGAGGGAACCTATTCATTACCTGAAGCTCAGGTGGATCGTTTTATGTTGAAGGTGATTTTAGGTTATCCAACTAAAGAAAATGAGCAAAGAATCATCCGCATGAATTTGGCTCATGAGTTTCCTAAAGTTAACAAGGTAGTTACTGCCGATGAGGTAATGAATGCCCGCAATATGGTGAAGGAAGTTTATATGGATGAGAAGATAGAAAAATATATTGTTGACATTGTTTTTGCTACCCGTAATCCTGCTGAATATGGATTAGCAAACTTTAAGGACCTCATTAGCTTTGGATCATCGCCCCGAGCCAGTATTAGTTTAGCACATGCCTCTAAGGCCTATGCATTTATCAAACGTCGTGGTTATGTAATACCCGAAGATGTGAGGGCTGTTTGTGCAGATGTTTTAAGACATCGAATAGGATTAACCTATGAAGCAGAAGCAGAAAATATCACAACAGAAGATATTGTTAGGGAAATATTAGGTAAGGTAGAGGTACCTTGATGATTTAAGATTTACGATTTTGGATTTACTATTAATACAATTTTATATGGGGCGGCTTTTCCGGCTATCCGCTATACTCCTAGGCACCTTGCAGGTACCAGCGGGGTATCGCTTCTATCCGGGCCGCTAACAGTTTTATGGAAGTAAGTGAACTACTAAAAAAAGTACGTCGAATCGAAATAAAAGCGAAAGGACTTATCAACGAAATGTTTTCGGGTGATTACCATTCTGCTTTTAAGGGAAGGGGTATGTTATTTAGTGAAGTTCGTGAATATCAATTTGGAGATGATGTACGTAATATTGATTGGAATGTAACGGCCCGTTTTGATAATCCATATGTTAAGGTATATGAAGAGGAACGAGAGCTTACCGTGATGTTGGTAGTGGATATTAGCGGCAGCAGTCATACCGGTTTTAAAGGGCAAATCAAAAGGGAAATGATGGCTGAGTTGGCGGCTATTATATCCTTTAGTGCAACTCAAAATAACGATAAAGTGGGAGCCATCTTATTTGCAGGGGATGTAGAATTATTTATTCCACCTCGCAAAGGCAAAAGCCATGCTATGCGCATTATTCGAGATATTATAGAATTCACTCCTAAAAATCCAACTACAAATATTGGTGGTGCTTTACGTTTCTTGAACAATGCGGTAAAAAGAAAATCTACTGTGTTTTTAATTTCTGATTTTTTTGATCAGGGGTTTGAGGTGCCCTTAAAATTGGCCAATAAAAAGCATGATCTTATTGCGCTACGGATTAAGGAGAGAATGGAAAGTAAACTACCGAATATTGGACTGGTACCTGTTAAAGATCCTGAAACTGGACGTGTTGGATATTTGGATACTACCAGCCGAAGAGTTAGAAATGCTTATGAGAAACAAACGAATAAGTGGGAATTAGATTTAGTTCAATTTTTTAAAAAAATAGGTTTAGATAATACGGTTATACCAACCGAAGGAAGTTATATTAAACCTTTAAGAAGCTTGTTCAGACAAAGGGAGATGAAAAGATAAATGGGAACACGAATGCATCATATCATGGAAAAGGTTTTTTCGAAGCCGATTGTAGCGACGGGCGATCGCCTGTCGTTACCAACGTCGTTGAAATGGATTTTCGGTTTGATGATCCTTTGCATGACCCATTTTGGTAGCGTTTATTCTCAATCTCTCGATATGGCCGAATTATCAATCGACACCAATTATGTTCGATTAGGTCAGCAAACAGTTCTTAAATTTTCCGTAACCTGTCACAAGGATAGGCAGCCCATGATACCTTTGTGGAAAGAGGTTTTAAAGGATCAATTAGATATCATTTCTATAGGGAATGCCGATACCATTTCAATTACCGATTCACAAATTAAAATTCGTCAGGAATTGGTAGTTGCCAAGTTTAATGAAGATACCACCCGAATAGATTCTCTTTGGATACCATTGGTAAAAAAGCGGGATACTGCATTTGTTTTATGCAATACCCTAACCATTTACCCCATTTTAGAAGAGGTAAATATGGAAGATGATATCAGGGATATTAAAGGACCCGAGGAAATACCCTATTCATGGCAAGAAATTTTGCCTTATATATTGTTGTTTGTTGGAATAGTGGTTGCCATATTTATTATTGGGGGGATAGTTAGGATCATCAAACGTTCCAGAAAAAAAGAAGTCATTGTTACGGAGCCAGAGCCACCTAAAATAATTATACCTGCGGATATAATTGCCTTGGAAAAATTGAACCAGCTCAAATCTCAGGAAAAGTGGTTTACCACGGATTCGAAGGCTTATATTACTGAGTTAACCGATATTTTAAGGGAGTATATTTTTAATAGATGGGGGTTTGATGCCAGAGAAAGTACGTCGGAAGAAATTTTGGGAGCCGATTTTATTTTATCTATCGATCATTCTCATTTAGAAAAGTTAAAAGAAATTTTAAGCACAGCCGATTTTGTAAAATTTGCAAAGGCCAACACGAGTACAGATGAAAATAAACTCATGTTAGATAGAGCCTTTGTATTTGTTGAAATGACCACTGAATCGAAAGGAAAGAATGATTAATCCATTCAACATATCTTTTCAAAGTCCTTGGTGGTTTCTTCTACTAGGATTCATTCCATTGGCCATATGGTGGTATATCAAACGTCATAAGAAATCATTGGTAAGTTTAAGTTTTGCCTCACCACCTTTGTCAAATCTTCCCAAATCTTTTAAGCAACGTACGGTTCATTTTCCTTTTATATTACGCATGTTTGCCTTGGTATGTATGATTATGGCAATGGCTCGTCCTCAAGGATTTTTAGGGAATGAAGAAAGAGATACAGAAGGTATTGATATCGTATTTGCATTAGATGTTTCGTGGAGTATGTTGGCGAAAGATTTGGAGCCTAACCGATTGGAAGTAGCCAAAAGCCTGTGTATTGATTTTGTGAAGGCTCGAAAACATGATCGGTTTGGGTTTGTTATATTTTCCGGAGAAGCGGTTTCTAAAACTCCATTAACGCTTGATCATAGCCGCTTGGCTGAAAGGATTAAAGGAATTGAAGCGGGTATGTTGGCGGATGGAACTCATATTGGGGTTGGTTTAGGAACGGCAGTGGCTAGATTAGAAGGTAGCACCGCCAAAAGCAAGGTAATTATTTTACTAACGGATGGAGTTAACAATGGGGGAGAGGTAAGTCCATTAACGGCTGCTGAATTAGCAGCATCCATGGGAATTCGGGTTTATGTAATTGGGGTGGGAACCAAAGGCATGGCCTTAAGTTTTGTGGGATTGGATTTTTCGGGGGAGCCCATGTATGACTATGCTCAAGTACAAATTGATGAAGTTACATTACAGGAAATCGCCAATAAAACTCAGGGCAAGTATTTTAGGGCAACTGATAATAAGAGTCTCGAAAATATTTTTAGTGAAATTGATGTGCTGGAAAAGTCCAAATTAAAAACCAATGAACAAGTGAACAAACCTGATTTATTCTTTTGGTTTGTTTTATTGGGAGGAATTGTATTTGTATTAGAAGTGTTTTTAAGATTAACCTATTATAGATCGGTAATATGAGTAAAATTAAAATTACTAAATACCATAATTTAAACGAATGCTAAAGTTTTCAAACCTAAATATATTCTGGTTTCTCCTTGGAGCAGTCTTTATTATGGGATTGGTTTTACTTCGGTTTTTTTGGCGTAAAAAAAGAATCAAAAAACATTTTTCGGCCCCGGTTTTTAATCAGGTAGTTCCTGATTTATCCTTAGGTAAGTGGATATTTCGATATGTAATATTATCCTCCATTTTTGTATTAATTGTTTTAACCCTTACACGCCCTAAATTTGGGCCTAAGGTACGCATGACTAAAAGTACAGGAATTGATTTGGTATTAGCCATTGACGTTTCCACAAGCATGCTTTGTGAGGATATTAAACCCAATAGATTGGAGCGCACCAAGGATGCCATTGCGGCCTTTATGGAAAAACTTCAAGGCGATCGGGTTGGATTGGTGGCTTTTGCCGGACAGGCGGATCTATTGGTTGAAATGACCAATGATTATGCGGCCATTCGAAATATGTTGGCGGGAGTTAATCCTTCGATGTTTGGGACTCAAGGAACGTCCATTTCAGAAGCTTTGAAGGTAAGTTTAAAGGCATTTCCGGATAAAATGAAAAATGCAGGGGCTATTATCCTTTTAACTGATGGTGAAGACCATGAGGGTGCATTGGATGATATGATCAACAAGGCAAATAAAAAAGGGATCAATATTTTTACCATTGGCATTGGTACCAATGCCGGAGGACCTATCCCTTTGTATGATTCAGAAGGGAATTTTAAAGGAAATAAACAAGATAATAGTAACAAAGAGGTGATTACCCGAGCCAATCCTCAATTAATGGAGGATATTGCAAAAAAAGGCAAAGGAACTTATTATAAAGGGGAGGACCCCCTTTCGGCATTATTGGATATAAATAAGGAACTTCGAAAATTGGAGAAAGAAACTTTTGAAAGTAAAAATGAAGAGGGGTTGGAAGAACAATTTCAATGGATTTTAATTTTAGTGATTCTTTTTATGTTCGGTGAGATATTTTATACAGATAAAAAGGGTAAATTGCTTAAGAAAATGGACGTATGATGAAAAAACTATTTTTTCTATTATCAGTGCTAATGATTGGAATTACTTCCTATACATATGCACAAGGACTTTTCGGACCAAATCATAATGCGACTATGCGGAATGGTAACCTGGATTATAAGAAGGGGAAATATGAGGATGCCATTATTAAGTATAACAAAGTATTTAAATCCAAACAGAATGATCCGGTCTTGAATTATAACCTGGGAACGATACTATATAAAAAAGGTAATTTCGATACGGCGGCATATTTTTTCGATAATGCCATCAAGTATGTAAAAGATCCAATTCTTAAATCAAAAGCATACTATAATATGGGCAATGCTTATATGAAATCGAAGAAGTATGATAAGGCTACTGAATCTTATACCAATGCATTAAAGTATAATCCTGCTGATCCGGATTCACGTTATAATTTATCTTATGCTTTAAGAAATCTAAAAAAACAACAACAGAAAAAGCCCAAAGACCAACCCAAGGATAATCCACCTCCAGATCAAAATAAAAAAGATCAAAAAATGGATCAAAACAAAGCTCAGGAGTTGATTAAATCCCTCAATAATAAAGAACAAGAACAGAATAAAAAGATCAAAGGACAAGGCGGTAATATTAAAGGTAAGGATTGGTAAGACACATGAAAAGGTTGAGTATTGTTTCTTTTTTATTTGTTTTTATTTCAGCACTTTCAGCTCAAACTTTTCGTTTGGATGTTAGCACCAAGAAGGCTTCGGTGAATGAAAGAATTGTGGTTCAATATAGTTTTGATGCAGGTAATTTACCCCAGAATGTTATCCCCAATGTAAATAATATGTTGGTAGTTGGTGGTCCAAGTCTTATGCACGGATCAACTACCATTAATGGAGTTACCAATACTACCTCAGAGTTAACCTATGAAGTTTTGTTTACCAAGCCTGGAACCTATACCATTCCGGCCTCAACCATTAAAAATAAGCAAGGAACATTTAAATCCAACTCCGTTCAAATTAATGTTGTAAAAGGCAATAATTCTAAATCAATTATTCCGCAGGGATATGAAGGGAAAGAATTACTAATTGTAATGGTAGGCAATAAAAAAACGGCTTATCTGGGTGAACCCATTTCTATTGATATGGTAGTTTATAGCATTTATAACAACTTGAGTATTGCAGATATCAACTATCCAACCTTTGATGGTGGATGGACTCAGGATGCTACCGATGCTTTTAATGGTCAATTAGAGCCTGCTAGTTATAAAGGTAAACCGTATTTAAAGACCACCATTCGACGTGTATGGATGATTCCCAGTATCTTAGGCCAGGTAGAATTTAAACCGGTTAATGCCATCTTTCAGGCCGGGTTAGATGATCCGTTAGCAGGTCATTTAGAGTTTACCAAAAAAGCTGTTAGTGATCCGGTGGTATTTGATGTAATCGATTTACCAACCAATAATCGTCCTGAATCTTTTATCAACGCCATTGGTAATTTTAGCTGGACAGTTAAGTTGGATAAATTAAAGGCAAAGGCGAACGAACCTTTAAAATTGATGATAAAGCTTGATGGTACCGGGAACCTTCCTACACTTGAATCCCCCGCATTAAACTTGCCGGAAGAATTTGAGGTGTTTGAACCTAAAATTAAAAATACCAGCACGGTTGAAATTAAAGGAATTAACGGATCGAAGGACTTTGAGTTCATGATCATGCCAAGGACAGAGGGGGATTTTATGTTAGGTCCTTTTAATTTTTCATATTTTGATGCGGATACAAAAAAATATACCACCTTATCTTCAGATTCATTCGAAGTAAATATTCAAGGGATTATTGCGGATACCACTTTGAAAATGGCGGTGGTTAATAATGGTAAATTTGAAGGAGGTAAGGTATTTAAAAAGAAGGATCCATTTTTTGGCCAACCTTTGTACTATCTATTTTTAATTCTTCCATTTTTGGCTGGTTTAGCTATGATTTTGTTTCGGAAAAAAATATTTTTCACGAAGAAGGATAATTCAGAAAAGAAATCTAAACAAGCCGAAGATAAAGCCCATAAGACATTAGAAGAAGTTAGGCAGGCATTATCAAATGGTCAATCTGGCAGGGTTATATCGCTTTTATCCAACTTGTATTATCAATATTTATGCGATAAATATCAGGTGAATAAAAATGATATTAGCAGGGTTAATGTGGAAAAATGGATTGCTGATCTTTCATTAAAATTATCAGCTATTAAAATTTTGGATCAGTTGGATCAGTTTAGGTTTGCTCCGGCAGCTCAAAGTGATTTAGATAGTTTATATATGAATATTAAAAACTTTATAGATGAACTGGGGAAGAAATAGTTTTTTTGTTTTTGCATTGATGTTTCTTTTCACATCAACTTATGCAAGTAAGGATCTTGCTGGCGACACATTTCTAAAAAACGGAGATTATAAAAAAGCTATTGAAGCATATGAGTCAGTTGTTCAAGAAGGCTATATTGGACATGAGCTATTCTTTAACCTGGGTACTGCTTATTCCAAAATAGGCAATGTGAGCCAATCTATTTTAAACTTTGAGAAAGCCTTGCGCTTAAGTCCGCTGGATAAAGCTACCAAAGAACAATTAATGCTACTGAATATAAAACTACAAGACAAGCCTTCTATTTATGAAGACACGGGATTGTTGGCTTTTATCAAAAAGGTTCAATTTGCCTTAAGTATTGATGCATGGGCCTTCTTGTCAGTTTTTTGGATGGTGATGTTTGCCGCAGTAATATTTCTGGCTTATAAATTTCAACAATGGAAGGTCCGGAAATGGCTGTTTTTATCGTCGATAGTATGGTTTATTCTTAGCGGATTTACTTTGTTGATGGCTCGCAACAACTACCATGCAAGGTATCTGCATACCGAAGGAATTGTAAACAAAGAGTCCATTAAAGTTTTTAATCAATCTAATCTTAATTCAAGTATTCTATTCAACCTACATTTAGGCACCAAGGTAGAAATTGATGATAGTACATCTAGTTTATACCATATTGAATTTGCTGAAAAGAGTGGGTGGATTTCAATGCAGGACGTTCAGAAAATTGAGTTATGAAAATTGGCTTAATTTCTGACACGCATAGCTTTTTGCATCCCAGGGTCAAACATCATTTTGCTGATGTGGATGAAGTGTGGCATGGTGGTGATATCGGTAGTTTTGATCTTCTGCAGGAGTTGGCTCATTTTAAACCCTTAAGGGCCGTTTATGGTAACATCGATAGTGCCGAAATTCGAAAGGAAACAGAAGAAAATCTGTTTTTTGCTGCAGGCGGCATGAGTGTATTAATGACGCATATAGCGGGTTATCCGGGAAAATACAATCAAAGGGCATTGGGTTTAATTAAACAACATCGACCTCAAATTGTTATTTGTGGTCATTCGCATATATTGAAGGTTATTTACGATAAAAAATTACAGCATTTACATATAAATCCTGGGGCCGCTGGAATTCATGGTTGGCATCAGGTCATGACACTTGTTACCTTCGAAATTAATCAGGCCAATATCCAAAATTGTAAAGTTATTGAACTAGGTCCAAGAGGCTCAGCATTAGAGGCAATCACCTAGTTAATTGCCATTCCAATAGTTATTTTCTTTCACAGCATCCGATCCCGTTAACGTATTGAGTTGAATGGATTTTATCGGATTATTTGTATTGATCATTTTCGAATCAATGTTATGAATATATATGTTGTTATCTCTCCAAACGATGGGACTAATGGTTTCTCGTATTTCTGTATCGTCTGCCATGGTGATGATAATGGTAAAAGCTATGGCCTTACGTCCGGTATTTTCGATGGTGATGGATTGGTTTTTGAATTCCTTAATTCCAATTTCCGGATATCCCCAATCGAAATACCAGTTTTGCCAAAACCAATTTAAGTTATGAGAGGAAACATCATTAAATGTAAAAAAGAAATCATAAGGAGTGGGATGTTTATGGTTCCATCGATGGATATATTCCTTCATACATTTAGAGAACAGCTCTTCTCCCAATAAATAATAAAGAGAATAATAAGAAAATGAACCCATATCATATGAATTAGTCCCCGAAACTTGAGGCTGGGTATAGGTTGGCGTCATCATGGGTGTAATGGTTTGATTGCCCAGATAACTATAGGGATAATCATTTTTTGATTCTCCATCAATAAAAAATTCTGAAAAACTAGCCCATCCTTCATCCATCCATCCATATTTTTTTTCGTTGATTCCCATTAAAAATGGATAATACATATGGCACATTTCGTGCAAACTTAGACCGAAATTTACCTCAAAATCTGTTTTCTTCTCACCTGTCCATTCAAACCAATCATCGGCTGAAATCTCTTGATCATTGGCCATTCCGGGGAACTCCATTCCTCCGCCTTCAAGCCCATTAAAGATGGTGAAATGATGAAAGGGAAATTCCGCTTTTGGAAATTCGGTATGGAATAATTTGATGGCTTCTTGTTCTGTTTTAACTACCTCTTTAAACCCTGTATGCTGAGGATTATATGCCGAGTTAAGGAAGTAGGTTCCATTTTCATCCTGGTATGATGCGGCATCCCAAACAAAATGATCACTCATAGCAAATGCAAAGTCTGGAAAGTTTTTAGCTGTAAATTTCCATTTTCCGGATTTCATTTTCAGCTTTTTCTTAAGGTCTATTTCAGTTACAATAGGCACGGAGGTATTGCTTTTTTTAGCCTTTTCAATGTTTGTTAGGATAAAATCTGGATATATTTCGTTAGGATTGGATGGTGCAACAGATGCCCAAACTAAATAGTTTTTTGGTACTTCTAATTCTACTTCAAAGTTAGAGTTGTCGTGATAAAATTCGGCGCTGGCGTCATAGGTAATTTCATCCCAATCATCAATATCATCCCGAACGGCAATTTCTGGATACCAATAACCAATAAACATGGAGGTAGGATCGATGGCTCCGCTTCTTTCAAACCCCTTACCCGGAATGGTATAATGCCACTTAACCTGGATATTTAAGGTGGATTTAGGATTTACCACTTGATCTAAATAAATCCTATAATTGGTTCCGCTATAATATACATTAAATGGATCTTGCAGGTTCACAGTTTTTCCATTGATCGTTAATAGATCGATTACCATTCCATCTGACTCTAATTTTGAATTATATTCTCCTTGAAAAAAACCAGCTTTAGCGGATCCTTTTTTATAATAATCGGGATAGGTATGAATAACGATATTACCCAATGAATCCGGCGAATCGTTATAATAAATAATATCTGCAGAGCCCGAAAGTATTTTTTTCTTAGGATCTATTTTTGCCTTTATATTATAATCTGCATGATTTTGCCAATATAATTGCGATACGGTACCATCGTAGTTTCTGGTTCCTTTGTTATAAGCATTTTGAAATTCAAAAGGCATATATAAAGAGGTGGCACTATTCTGCGCCGACGCAGCAATAGATACGATAAAAAGATATAAGAAAATATTTTTTTTCATGAAACATGTACGATAGATTTACAAATATAATTATTTCCCTCATTGGCTTAAGGTATTATTAAGAGCATTAAAGAATTCGGATCATTTCAACCATCCCTTGCGCCACCGATACGCAGGGGAAGTTGCGGTACGGTTTTTTACCGGACGCAACCAAAGCCCGGAGCGTAGGTACCTGCCGATAGGCAGGGGCGCCCCCAAAAATAAAATTCTCGGTAATGAAAAAATGAATATTTTTATAGCTGTAGAAATATGTTATGCCAGCACCCAACAAAAACAACAATCATAAATCAAAACAGGCTCCCATCAAGTGGAATACTGCTCAAACCAAAACGGTGCATGGGGGGCAAATGAAAATAAAAAATGGTTCACAAAAAAAATTGAATTGGATTACGGCCTTTTTTATAGCTATCTGCGGGATTTTGTTATATGCCAATACAGCGAATCATGATTTTG
>JBEIQI010000026.1:0-20183 GCA_040376605.1 Flavobacteriales bacterium
TTCAATAGCTAGCGACTTTTTGTCATCATAAGGGTAAGAATTTATAATGAGAGACATAGATAGATTTTACAATGACTCTGCCATGAACAAAATTGCTAAAATTAATTTTAGCGTTTCAACATTTAAATGTCCACCAAAGATCGAAAATGCATCCGCAAAACTTTGAATAAAGAAGTTGTAATATTTAAAAAATCCCAGCAAGCCGAGACTAATAAATACTCCAATAAATAAAAATATTTTTCGCGCTACTGGCGATTTAGCCTGATGAATGGATAACCCCAAAACATAACTTAAAAGGGAACTAAAAACCAGCAATGATAAAAATCGCCAGTCCCACCATCCATAAAAAAAATAACTAGCTAATAATAAAAAAACATTCTGCGCCTTGGTATTCTTTGTACCAATCAACCAATAAATAAGAAAGGTGACGGGCAAAAAAACACCGAAAGGAATAGAATTAAAAACCATTGTCCTTAATTAGGCCACTAATTTCCCCTTAACTGTATTTGCCAAGTCTCCAACATTCTTAAACCCACCAATTTCAACAGAGGTGAATTTAATTTTAAAATGTTTTTCAATGGCAACGATAAGTTGAATATGAGAAAGAGAATCCCATTCTTCAATATCTCGGGCAGTTGTTTCTGGAGTTAGTTGAATATTTTCATTATCTAATACATCGATAAATATCTCATTCAACTTCGATAAAATTTCTTGCATTTCCATGTTACGTTATTTATTTTTAGTTAATACCCCTGCATACATCATGGATATTTTATATTGTTCGGCAATTTCTGGTGGTAAATCTTCAGAATAGATACAGATTTCATCCTCTATGTCAAACCCAGCTTTGTGGATTACGGCTCTAATATCATCTGCATTTCTAAATAGATAGATATGATCAATTGCAGGTGCATTGGTGGGTGTGGTAATGTACAATTTGCCATTTTCACTTAATAAACTCCCCAATTTCTCTAACAATTTTACGGGTTCTTCTACATGTTCTAATACTTCTCCCATGGTAATAAAATCATATTTTTTATCAGGGAAATATTCAAATACGTCCGTTAGTCGATAATTAACCCGGTCATTATTGATCATTTTTTTAGCTATATCCAAAGAACTTTTACTAATATCTACCAAGTCATAATTCGCCTTGTCTCCGATAATAGAAATTGCTTCCGAAATATACAAACCATGTCCCCCACCTACTTCAAGGTAATTGGAAATATTATTTTTATTTGCTTCTATGGTTCTGTTAAAATATAAAAGAATGTCGTAGTGATGCGTCCAAAGAAATTGAGAAAGCAAAAGTCCGTGCATATAATACTCCATAATGTCTGGATTTCCATATACCCTTTTATTTACCTCATCAAAAGATTTACTGGAATACTCTCCGCTTTCAATAAAGGCCACGGATTCAAAATTAACATCCGCTATCATTTGCAAGTAACAATCGATGGCATAATCAAGGGTTTTATTCTCATTCTCCAATAGTTGGATATAACGATGCAAAAACTCATTCGCTCGGACAAAGTAGGCCTCATCCATTTTTTTTAAGGTCTTCTTCAGCTTCTTACTATGAAGAGGGTTTTTCTCATCAATACGAGCAACAATTGCCTCCATTTCTTTATTCATACTTTTATTGGGATATATTACTGTTCAATTAATTCAATTAAATGTGCCTCAGGCGAAAATAAGAAAATACATCGTTTCCCGGCAAATGCCTCCGAATTAAAAAACTCCATAGCCTTATAATTTAAGGCAATTAGCTCTTCCACACTTTGTTCAATATGAGGGGTTAAATAGGCCATGTGATAATAAGTATACCCCTTTTTCCGCAGTCGATGTATACTTGAATCTTCGGAAGTTGCTTCAACTAATTCAATAAAACTCCCATTACCCATATTCACAAAACAAACATTTACCAGTTGTGAGGTAATGGGATAAACTGGCGAAATACTTTCAGCGCCGAAAAGGTTCTTGTAGTTTTCCACTGCCTCTTCGATGCTATTAACAGCTATGCCTATATGGTGGAAGGTGAGTTTCAATTTTTAACAGGTTCTAATTTTTTTATAAAATGTTCCTTTTCATGATAAGTATCTACATCTATCGTCCACGTATTTGGTACAGTTGTTAATGCAAATCCGAGTCCAGTATAATGGCCAGCTACCATATTATTTTTTGAGGTTGGAATATATTCCCCAATCACCCGTTTAAAATTATTTGCTTTCGCAATAGCTACAATTTCATTTAATACCAGCTGTTCTAGACCTCTCTTAAGCACTCTACAACTCATGATCCAGGTATCTATCATTAGATCCTGCTCATTTTTTTTCTCCATAATAATGGCACTAACTAAACCATAATCGCCAAACATATCCTCCAGCTTAAATGAAAGCGTAAAGTGATTTTCGGAAGAAGTTATCCTATTAATATCCTCGTCTGTATATCGAATGGTGCGTAAGTTAAATTGATTCGACCGTTGAGTAAGTTGCGCAATTCGTGGAATATCCAATTTTTCGAAAGGTCCACATTTTGAAGTCATGTTTAAACTTTGTAAAAATTCTTCTTCGTTTACAAAGGATTTTTTAAGTCCTGCCCTTTTCGATTCTTCTTGATACTGACGTGTTCTATCGCCATCTCCATCGGTATAAGAGGCTGTTTCAAACAAATTAAGATGTTGTAAAAAAGATAGATATTCGGCAGGGTCCTCAGGTAGTTCAGGCACCGTTACCTCAGGCAAGTTATCTCGAACCATTTTTCGTTCAGCCGGATTATCATCCACGAATACGATAGAATCGAAACCTATATTGAGGACAGATTGTATATGGCGAATGTTATCAGCTTTGTTGTCCCAATTCGCTACAAAAACAGCTATATCGTCAAGTTTTAGGACCATATCGGGATGTTTTTGAAATGGCTCCATTGCAATACTCTCTTCATTCTTGCTACATACCGCCAAAATAATTCCTCGTTCTTGCAATTGTTTGATCCACTGCTGCCATTTAGAAAAAGTTTCACCTATTCCTAAATTCCCAATTTGAATTCCTTCCAAACCATCATCACCAATAATTCCGCCCCACAGTGTATTATCTAGATCAAGTACCAAACATTTTTTTATTTGTCCGTTAATAGACTTTACAATATCGATGGTATTTTTAGCTACATGCGGCAAATGATCGAGGCTATATACCATGCCCGCATTAGTATACATGGACGGAGAAAATGCAAATGACCGTCCAAACTTATTTTGCAAAGCACTTACATCGTTAATGAAAAAGTTTTTATAGGAGATGGCAAGATTCATTAATTCGAAATTGATCTTACGCAGTTGATAGGTAAATGATGAAATTACTTTATTCGAATAATTACCAAAAGTATTATCGCTTATTTCCGGAAAATTAAAATAAATGATATTTGCTTTTAATTTGCTATTGATGGTCTCGATGTATTGAGCCACTTTTGCAATATGGTCCTCAGCAAAATGATCCCGTGCATTTTTATCGAGTTTATAAAATTCTAAAATTAATTTTTCGGTTGCCTGAAATATGATGACGAACCGGGCATTAGAATCGTATAATTCGGAGGAGGTATTTAATATTTGAAGATCTATCTGGTTATACTCTGCTTCGAACAAATCAATATTGTATCCTTCTTGCACACCATAGCCTTTTAAAGCTAAAGAAAGAAGCTGAGTAGGGGTATCGCCCAATAAAGCAAAAGAAACCACGGGCAAGCCCGAAACATCTTTTTTTAAATTCCGCTTAAGTGCAGCTAGATCCATTGTTATACTCTGTAAAAGCCTACAAAAATATACATAAAAACCGGATTCTTACCATTGAAAATGCATTTGAACCATGCTCACCGCAGCCCTGGGTGTAGCGGCATCCTTTTTTATTTTCTACAAAATGATACCTCTTTGACGTTTTGTGGCGACAGGCTAGTTCCCGTCGTTTTCCATTGTCCATAAAAGAGATACAGCGAAACACGGGGAAAGCCGCCCAAATAAACCTATTTAATCTTATGCAGCTTCACCATATTCGTTTGACCCCTTTCGTCCATAGGCACGCTGGCAGTATGAACAACTAAATCGCCATCCTTAACAAGGCCTGTACTCTTTAAAAGCTTGCTGCTTTCAGCAATACTGTCATCCGTACTTACAAATTTATCAAAGTAAAATCCACGAACTCCCCATAGAAGACTTAATTGATTCAGGATTTTTCTGTTTCCTGTAAATACAAATATGTCAGCACGTGGTCGATAACTGGAAATTTCGAAGGCTGTATAACCGGTAAAGGTCATGGTAATAATTCCAATGGCTTTGGTTTTTTTAGCCAACTCAACGGCCGTATAACAAATAGCATCGGTGATAAATCTTTCTTCATTGATATGCAAGTAATCATTATCGTAAATTCCTTCGTATTCCTCAACATTCTTAATGATTTTTTGCACACTTTCAATTACACGTACCGGGAATTTGCCCACAGAGGTTTCACCACTTAACATCACCGCATCCGCTCCATCCATAATGGCATTGGCAACATCATTTACCTCAGCTCTGGTTGGGTTATAATTGGTAATCATACTTTCCATCATTTGGGTAGCAATGATGATAGGCTTTGAAGCCATTTTACATTTGCGAACCAACATTTTTTGTATCAATGGAACTTCCTGCATAGGTATTTCAACTCCCAAATCACCACGAGCAACCATAATGGCATCCGATTCAATAAGGATATTTTCAAAGTCGGCAATGGCTTCTGGTTTTTCAATTTTAGCAATTACCTTGGTTCTCTTTTTCTTGGCAGCAATTAGGTCCTTCAGTTGTTTAACGTCAGCTGCATTTCTTACAAAAGAAAGGCCAACCCATTCCACTTCATGCTCCAATGCAAATTCCAAATCCTCAATATCTTTTGGGGTTAAGCAAGGCAAGGAGATTTTTGTATTAGGCAAATTAACTCCTTTTTTTGACGAAAGTGAACCTCCATTAATAACCCTTACAATGGCTTCATTAATACCATTGGTGCTTACCACTTCTAAAACAATTTTTCCATCATCAACTAATACCCTTTCTCCCGGATTAACATCCATGGCAAAATTTGCATATTGGATATAGATCTTACCTTTTACTCCAATTCCCTTATCAGTTGATATGATAAATTCTTCATTATCATCCAAAAAAACTTCGTTGTTTTCTACATCCCTAATTCGCATTTTAGGTCCTTGTAAATCCGCTAAAATGGCCAGGTTATAGCCCTTTTCATTATTTTGTCTTCTTACGTTATCAATAACACGTTTTTGAAACTCACGATCCCCATGAGAAAAATTAAGTCGACATACATCAACCCCTGATTCAATCAATTGATCAAACACTTCCCATTCTAAAACAGCCGGCCCCATGGTGGCTACTACTTTTGTTTTGCTTTGTACTTTCATATTTTATTCGTCTAAATAAAGTAAATCTTTATCTTTTAAATTTTCAATTTCTATTTCGGTTGCCAGAAAAACGAATTCAATTTTTCCCAGCTTTAACATTATATCCTGCAAGTTAACATCTTCTCCTTGTATTAAAAACAGATAATCGATCGTTTTTAATTCTTTCATCAATACATTATTCTCAAATCGATTGGCCAATAACCGATAGTTAATAGCCGTTTCTTCGCTTTCGAACTCATAAAAAGGAAATTCTAGCAAATGTGATCTTGAGGCAATTCCTTCATTTGACATTCTAACCAAATCGATACCTAATGACTGATTGATAGCCCAACAAAGGCGATAATCCTTCTCTGCGCAAGAAATACCCACCAATTTAAAATCGAAGATATCCTCGTATGGAATCTGAAGCTTTTCGGTCTTCATCGAATATATGGTTAGTTCAAATTTAACCAAAAAAGCGGGGTGAACTAACCATTTACGTAAATATAACGTATTGTTCTTTTAAACAGAACCTCAAAGCTTATTTATTGTTTTCCTTCCACTCATTGTAGCGATGGATGATATCGCCTAGCTGTTCTAACTTAAATTTATTTTTCCAAACATCATCAGCCAATTGCACATCATCTTCAATAAATTCAACCAAATGTTTGGTCCAATGAATATCCAATTCTATAAATGATTTGTCACCACTAACACGGATGTATGGCAAATATTCAATTTTCGAACCGCTTATTTCCGAAGGTACCTGCCATTCATAACAAGAAAGATACTTTCCCTCTTGCCAAATTTTTATAAAATAATAATCCTCCATTTCCGGTTGAAACGATAAGTATTCCTTTTCACCATCTTTAAAATATTTTACTTCAGAGGCTTTAAATGTGTGCTTTAAAGTATCATTTACCTTCACCACAATTTTCGATTTAATATCCTCGCTAGATGTATATTTTAATTTACCGAAAACTGTATCCCCATTTGTCTTAATTACGAAATGGTCTGGATCTCTATAATCTTCCACTTGAGCATAGGTTGATAAACCTAATCCTAATACCAACAACAGTAGTAGTTTTTTCATAGTTAATCTGTTTATTGTTCTGTATAAATTACGTTCATTAAAGTTTGCCCTACGGCTTTTAATACTGATTTATCAATAATCTCCATATTATCACTAGGGGTATGCCAGTGGGGACCAAAACCACCTCTGGTATCATCATAATTTATGATATCAATAGTAGGAATTTTTGCTAAAGTATTTACATAATAATGATCATCAGTAACCGGATTTCTGGTTGCCGCATTTATAAAATAACCCCCATATCCGCTAGATGCTGCGGTACTCCATACTTTATCCACTATTGTTGGTGCATATTGCATACTATAACCTTCTTTTAAAAAGGAGGCCCCTCTGGCACCTACCATATCCAATAGTATGCCATAATTAGGTGCATAACCTGGAATGGGATTATTTTTCGACCAATATTGCGAGCCCAAACACCATGATTCCGGCTTCCCCTGCTCACTTTGATCACCTTGATCCTCTCCATCAAATAAAATAATATCCACCCCAATTTTAGCCTTATTCAATTTTAGCTGTCTGGCAATTTCAAGCAAAATGCCTACCCCACTTCCCCCATCATCAGCCCCCGGAACCTTTTGAGTTTTTGTGGTTTCATTCCTATCAGCCGAATAACGGGTATCCCAATGAGCAAATAAAACGATTCTATTCGGATTTTTTTCGTCAAAACGAGCTATAATATTTCTAATGCTAATGGTTCCAATAGTAGCCGATTGAACTTTGGCCGATTGAACAATTACCTTGTCGCTATAACCCTTTAAAGTGGCAATCAAATAATCCCCACAAGCTTTATGTTCAGGGCTGTTGGGCACTCTGTTTCCAAAGGACATCTGTTTGTTTACAAATCCATAAGCAGAATCCGCATTAAAACTATTTCCATCTGCATTCACCTGCGCATTGGTGTCTACTATATTATTTACCTTAGAGGTATCCTTAGTTGTAATTATGGGATCCTTCTTTTTGCCGCAAGAAGCAACAAAAATTGCTAATAAAAATACTGCCAAGCCAATTTTCTTCATCTGCGCTTTCATATTAGTTTAAATAATCCCAACTACTTCCATCCTTCCCATCCTTCACCACAATTTTTAAGTCAGTTAAGCGATCTCGTATTAAATCACTCGTAGCAAAATCCTTTTTGGTTCTGGCATTCATCCGCATTTCAAGCACCATGTTCATCAGGCCACCCACCGTATCATTTTGGGTGTTCCCTGCATTACTTTCCAAATCTAATCCTAAAATATCCTGAAAAAACACCTTAAACGTATTTTTTAATTCAAGGATATCATCCTCAGATAATGTGATATTGCCTTCCTTGGCCCCATTAATAAGTTTTGCTCCTTCAAACATTTGTGCCACTAACACCGGGCAATTAAAATCATCATTCATGGCATCATAACAAGCTTGTTTCCATTCAGCAATATTGATGGAGCTTTTAGATGAAGGGGTTAAAGTAGCTAGTTCCTTCAAGGCCGTTTGAATCCTTTTTAAGCCTTTTTCAGCAGCTTGTAGAGCATCCATGCTTAAATCTAATGTACTCCCATAATGTGCTTGTAAAAAGAAAAAACGAATGGCAGATGTACTATAACTCTTATCCATCAGTGGATGGTTTCCACTAATTAAATCTCCCGGCAATAAAAAATTGCCATCACTCTTACTCATTTTTTTTCCATTAAGGGTTAACATGTTGCCATGTAACCAATACTTCACAGGAGTATCATGTAAATGCGCAGCACAATTTTGTGCAATCTCACATTCGTGATGTGGAAATTTAAGATCCATTCCACCACCGTGAATATCAAATTTAAGTCCAAGATATTTACTACTCATTACACTACATTCCAAATGCCATCCCGGAAATCCCTCCCCCCATGGACTTTTCCATCGCATAATATGCTCAGGCTGTGCTTTTTTCCAAAGGGCAAAATCCAATCCATTTCTCTTCTCATCTTGGCCATCCAAATCGCGGGTACCACTCATTAAATCGTCGATATTTCTTCCGCTTAAAATTCCGTATGGAAATTTCTCATTATATTTTTTTACATCAAAATAAACCGATCCATTCACTTCATATGCAAACCCATTAGCAATAATTTGCTGAGTCATTTCTATTTGTTCAATAATATGTCCGGTAGCCGTTGGCTCAATAGATGGCGGAATCAAATTGAATAAATTTACCACCTCATGAAACCCATTGGTATATTTTTGCACAATTTCCATGGGTTCTAATTGCTCTAATCGAGCCCTTTTCGCGATTTTATCCTCCCCTTCATCGGCATCGTCTACTAAATGACCAACGTCGGTAATATTTCTTACATATCGCACCTTATAACCTAAATGAGTTAGATATCTATAAACAATATCAAACGACATAAACGTCCTTAAATTTCCCAAATGCACATCGTTATAAACGGTAGGTCCACAAACGTAAAGACCAACAAAAGGAGGATTTAAAGGTTCAAATTTTTCCTTTTTTCTGGATAAAGAATTATTAATATACAAATCTTGCCTCATACCATGCGAAGATAGTAAATTGAATTTAAAGGTTATAGCGAGCTAATAAGGCTTTAAGATTTTTTTTGGCGGCCTGTCGGATTTTTCGCTAAAGTGTCCCTTAGCCCAAACAGCCTCAACTAAGTGCAGGTTGGTGTTCGGCAAAACCTCTACTCACCTGCACCAAGTTTCGCCCTTTTGGACTAAGGGTCAGCTACCGCTGCAACCCCTGGCCGTAAAAAAAGCCTGCATCCTTTTTCAAAGGTTACAAGCTAATAAGTCTTTTTCTTGGTTTAGGCTAGGAGGTTTGCGATCAAGCCGATAATTGCAACAGCAATTAAAATCGGTAATAGAATTTTTGCCTTCATGCCATTTTATTTTGTTGGGCAAATATATGCCTTCGTTTAAATCTATAACACTTATCAATTATAAATGTTGTAACAATAATGTTATTTTAATTTATGTAACCATTTCCTAAAAATAAATAAGGCGAAACAAAAATGTTTCGCCTTATAAAAAAAGATATAATTAAATCTTATCTAATCAAGGAAATATGACCGTAATAATTAAACTCCTTACCTTTTTCGTTCACAAAATAAATCTTATAAACATAAACATCTTGAGGACAATCTTTGGCTGTACCCCCAATTTTACCTAACCAAGGTTTATTAGGATCTGCGCTATAATAAACAGACATCCCCCATCTATCGAATACTTCAACTTCTATGGTGGTATTGCCGGCACCTAAATTTCTGCCGACTGGAAACCAAGATTCATTTAATCCATCATTGTTAGGTGTAAAGCTATTAGGGGTCCAAATATCGCTAACATCCTCGACAATCACGACACCAGTAGCTGTATCGCTGCAACCATGGATAGTACTTACAATTAAGGTGATATTGAAAGTATCCGCAAAAGCAAAATCAAACTGAGGCTCAAATCCTACAGAAGTTCCCAGACCATCAAAATCCCATAAGAAGTTAACGGCATCCAACGAGGATGAATTCGTAAAGCTAACCAATGCATCACCAAGGGTAGCTGGATTAGGTGTTGCAAAAAATCCCGCTGTTGGAATGCTATATGCATTAATATAGTCCAACATCGACATAGTATCTAAACAGCCCATGTCGGAAGTTACGATCAATTGAACATCGTATGAACCAGGTGTGCTAAAGGTATAGGACGGATTTTGTGAATTTATGATCCCCTGAGCCTCGACATTCCATTGATAACTTACAATAGTTCCTGACGAGATATTCGAATTATCCACTAAATTCACGGTAACCGGTGCACAGCCATCCACCACAGGGGCTGAGAAATTCGCATTAGGGCGATCATATACCAAAACCGTTACATCATCTGTTCCGGTGCATCCATTTGCATCTGTTCCGGTAACAGAATAGGTGGTTGTTCCTGTTGGGAATACTGTGCTGGTAGATAAATTAGGATTAGTTATAGTAGCAGCTGGAGTCCAAACATAGTTTAATGCACCAACCGCATTTATGGTTGTACCAAATGTAGGACATACCCCTGGATCATTCGCATTAGCAACTACTGTTGGAGGAGTAAATACCGTAACTGTATTAAATGTGCTATCCACGCAACCATTTAGGTCGGTCCCAACGATTGAATAAGTAGTTGTTGAAGATGGAGTTGCATTTACTACAGCAGAATTTGGGTTATCTAAAGAAGCTCCTGGCGACCAAACATATGTGTTGGCGCCACTTGCAGTCATCTGCACAGTTCCACCAGGGCAAATAGATGGATTAACAGGAACCACATTCAAAATAGGATTGGGAAGCATATTCAACACTGCTGTTGCTGTTCCAGTACATCCATTCACATCAATCACGTCAACCGAAATAGGTCCAGGTATGCTGGTTGTTAAAGTTGGACCAGTGCTACCGTCTGACCATAAATATTGTGCATACAATTGATCCGCTCCAACAGTAATTGACGTGGCTGGACAAAAATCATAAGGCCCAGGGATGGTTGGGAAAATATTTGGGGGACCAGGGATTACGTTAATAGTATCCGGACCGTTAGCACCTGCAAAACCCATACACGTTGTATAACCATTATAACATGCACCATATTCTGGGTGGCAAGTATATGACGCACCACCGGCTGGAGGAGTCACATTAATGGTTAACCCAGTTCCTATCGGAACAGGATTTCCCACTTGATACCAATTATAAGTTACAGGAACCGGCGCACCTGATGGAGTCCAACGATATGCATTGTTATTCGTTGTCCAAGCTGTTGAATTTCTTCCTGGCACTGTAACTGCAACTGATCCTGGCAAATTATGAATCCCTTGAACCGCTGTTCCACCTGCCCAACCGCAATTTTGTTTCGAGGTTATATGATTTTCAATTACGTTAGTACTCTCATAGAGAACTATTTGAAAGGTGCCCAAAGTGCTGGTGCACTGGAACATGGGAATGTTGGTCCAAGAGACAACTAACCTTCTGCAAGGTGCAACTCCCTGAGTTTGATACCTAATATACGGACCTCCTCCTACTCCCGGATTCCAATCCTGCCAAGGTCCCATGATACAATTTTTTGGAACATTAAAAGCTCCTGAAGGAATTGCAGCTGAAGTGAAAGTTGTTGGTTGTCCAGCGCTAAAAGAAATCCAACCATTTGAACCAATATAAAACTGAGTGTAAGTATTTCCGAAAAAACAAAAGGAAAACCCTATATTAAATGGACCTTGCTGCGAGTCATCCGTCATGTTAATAGATGTGCCACCAACTGCTTGCGGTGAAAAGGGGATATTGGCAACGGTATAAGACGTAGTTGCTAATGGTCCCGGTCCACCAGGAGGGCAATTGCTAAAATCAGCTGTTAAAGTTGTACTTGTCTGCCCGCAGGGTAAAGAAAGATCCGGACCGATAAACGGACATAAACCCTGAGCACTCAATTGAATAGTAAGAAATGTGATGGCTGCCAATAAAGACAGTTTGTATAATTTGTTCATTCGTGGTAAAGTTTTAACAATTGCTTTCTGAAAACATAAATGCAATAAATTCTGAAATGGTTGCAGCAGAATGAAAAATATTTTGCAATTCCTTAACATCCCCTATCGAAACTTTTACGCAGTTTATGGGTGTTAAAGGTACATAATTAGTTTTTAAAACCTATCCTTAAGGTCACTATATTATGAATATTAGCAGAAGTTCTCCACACTATGAATTAGTTATGTCATATCATTAAAAAGGCCTCACTTATAGTGAAGCCTTTACTTAGTGCCCAGAACAGGAATCGAACCTGCACATCCTTGCGAATACAAGATTTTGAGTCTAGCGCATCTACCAATTCCGCCATCTGGGCCTCTCAATCAAAATTGCAGGACTACAAAAGTATAAATTTCTCTAGTTCCTGCAATTATTTTTGATTAAAAACTATATTTTCATAGCTTTGCACTCCTTTTACAAAAAGGATTTGAACAAAAAATGTCATCAATAGCAAAAATATTCGCAGGAGAAGGTTCTCAGATTTTGGCTGAAAAAATTGCCAAAGCCTATGGTGAACCTTTGGGTAAAATGAAAATTCAACATTTTAGTGATGGTGAATTTCAACCCGTTTTTGAAGAAACAGTTAGAGGTTGTGATGTATTTTTAGTACAAAGCACCTTTCCACCTGCAGATAATTTATTGGAACTTTTATTAATGATTGATGCTGCCAAAAGAGCTTCGGCAAGGAATATCGTTGCCGTAATGCCTTATTTTGGTTATGCCCGTCAGGATAGAAAAGATAAACCAAGAGTGGCCATCGGGTCTAAATTAGTTGCCAACTTATTAACGGCTGCTGGTGTTACAAGGATCATGACCATGGATTTACATGCAGATCAAATTCAAGGATTTTTTGATGTTCCTGTGGATCATTTATATGCCTCTGCTTTGTTTGCCGGACATATTAAAACCAATGCAACCGAGAATATGATTGTGGTTGCTCCAGATATCGGTGGTTCTAAACGTGCCAATGCCTATTCAAAATATTTAGGTCTGGAAATGGCCATGATCTATAAACAACGTGCTGCTGCCAATTTAGTGGAACACATGACCTTAATTGGAGACGTGAAGGATAGAGATGTTATCATGATTGATGACATGGTGGATACTGCTGGTACATTAGGAAAGGCAGCAGATCTTTTAATTGACAATGGCGCAAAATCAGTTACGGCTTACTGCACTCATGCGATTTTATCGGGTGATGCTTACAATAAAATAGAAAAATCAAAACTTTCAAAATTGGTGGTTACGGATACGATTCCTCTGAAGCAATCTTCGTCTAAGATTGAGGTTATTTCCGTGGCAGACCTTTTTGGCGATGTAATTAAAAAGTTGTTAGTGGACGAATCTATCAGCTCATCATTCATTTTCTAAAGTTAAATGAACTAAAAAAAACAGAAGCGATGAAAACGCTAGAATTAAAAGGAAAAAAAAGAGAAAACATTGGAAAAAGAGGATCTAAAGATCTTCGCATTGCAGAAATGATTCCATGTATTATTTACGGTGGCGCCAGTCCGGTGCACTTTTCAGCTGAATTAGCTGAGCTAAAAAACTTCATTTACTCTCCAGAGGTTTATTTCGCCAATATTGATATTGACGGAACAACTTACAAAGGCGTTATGAAAGAAGTTCAATTTCACCCGGTAACCGATGATTTACATCATGTGGATTTCTTTGAAGTGAAAGAAGATAAAAAAGTAAAAATTTCCCTTCCGGTAAAAGTAGTTGGAAATTCAATCGGGGTAAGATCCGGGGGTCGTTTAGCTATCAACGTTCGTAAATTGGAAGTTGAGGCATTACCAAAAGACTTACCAGATTTTATTGAAATTGATATTTCTAATATCAATATCGGAGATAAGGTGAGAATTGCTGATATGAAATTAAATGGTGTTACTTTCTTAGATGCTGCTAACGTAGTTGTTGCTGCTGTTACTGTAACCAGAAACAGTAAATCTGCTGCTGCCGCTGCTGAAGATCCTAAAGCAAAAGGTGACGCTAAAAAATAATTTTTTAGATCTCATTAAAAAAAGCCTTTCTTAAGAAAGGCTTTTTTTTTATCGTACTCCAAAAAAATATGGAAACCATTCTAAACGAATTTTTAAAAATAGATGGCGAAAACAGAAAAGCTGTTTTTCATGATATTACCATTGACTTTCCGGAAGGATATACCTGCATGGGAAGACGGGATGATGTTAACCATATCGCCTTTGGAAAGTATCCCAATACCATCGGCGTGTTATGGCTCACCCCGGTAATTGTAGAAGATGTGCAAGAGGCCATATTTATATTTGAGGAATGGGTTAAAGGATCTCCTAAGGCTATCGAAATGGATATTAATGGAAATCGTGCTTGGTTCTCAACAGAAGATGTATTGAGGAATGAGCAAGACCAATTTTTCTGGCCTAATTATACCGGAGATATGGTAGTTTATAATTATCTTATTCAAATTAGTAATGCCAATTTGATGTTTAATTATAGAATTCCGGCATTGTTCGAAGACAATGGAATGTTTGATCAGGAACATGAATCAAAAATGATGATCATTCAATCTGCAACTCAATATATTTAGACACCATCGGAGAATCCGCATGGTAGGCACCAACGCTTATTTAATAACGAATTCTTTCTTTACCCTTTTATTCTCGAAGGTAAATTGAACTATATAGATTCCAGATTTAAATTTGGTAAGGTCCAAGGAAACAAGGGAGGTATTTACAAATGTGCTATAGAGCTTTTCTTCAGCCGCATTATAGACCGACAATTCACCACCAATGCATGAAGCCCCCGTATTCTGATTATTGATCTGCACATTAAAAAAACCCTTTTTTATTCCGGCCGCAATATCCATGGTGATGTTGCTGACAACTTCCATATCAATTGTTTTGTTGGTATCTAGGGAACCAGATTGAGCAGTTGCAAAACCCATTGAACAAATCAACATAAGAGCGAAAGTTGCATATTGATAAAAAAATGATCTCATGCTATATAGTTTATTCAATGGTAAAAATTAATTTAATTATAGCTAGTTTTTGTCATACAAAATTTACACCACAACATTCACAATCTTTCCCGGCACAATGATTACTTTCTTGGGGGCTTTTCCTTCGAGCCATTTAGCTGCATCGGGATGAGATAATGCGGCTGCCTGAATTTCTTCATTGGGAATTCCTAGGGCCAGTTCGATATTAAAACGATGTTTCCCGTTAAAACTTACCGGATAAGAAAACGAACTTTCTACTAAATAGTCCGGATTAAATTCGGGGAATCGGTCCTCGGCAATGGAATGGGGATGACCCATCCTGCTCCAAATCTCTTCGGCAATATGCGGTGCATAAGGAGAAAGGATAATGAGTAATGGTTCATAAATGGCCTTTTTGTTACATTTCAAATCACTCAACTCATTTAAGCAAATCATAAAAGCGGAGATTGAAGTATTTAAACTTAACCCCTCAATATCTTCTTTTATTTTTTTAATGGTCTTATGTAAAGTTTTTAATTCTTTGGCCGTAGGTTCCTCATTGGTCAAGGATAAATTTCCATCAGCACCTATAGACATTCTCCATAGCTTTTTTAAGAATCCCGAAACCCCTGTAATTCCATTGGTATTCCATGGTTTGCTTTGCTCAATTGGACCTAAAAACATTTCGTACATCCTCAACGTATCCGCTCCGTAATCAGCACAAATTTGGTCAGGGTTGATAACATTGTATTTTGATTTGGACATTTTTTCTACTTCCCAGCCACAAATATATTTTCCGTCCTCTAAAATAAATTCAGCATTTTTGAATTCATCATTAGTCAATTTAAATTTATCGAGATTCAATTCATCGTTCACCACAATATTTACATCCACATGTAATGCAGTTGTTTGATAATTATCCTTTAACCCAAGCGAAACGAATTTATTTTGTCCTTTAATACGGTATACAAAATTACTTCTTCCCTGTATCATGCCCTGATTTACCAATTTTTTAAATGGCTCTATCGTTGGTACAAAATTTAAATCGAATAAAAATTTATGCCAGAAACGGCTGTACAATAAATGCCCTACGGCATGCTCCGTACCCCCAATATAAAAATCTACATCCTGCCAATAATTTAAGGCTTCCTTGCCCGCAAATTCATTCGGATTTTTCGCATCCATATACCTAGAGAAATACCAGGAACTTCCGGCAAAACCCGGCATGGTATCCGTTTCCAATTGGTAACCTTTATATTTCCAGTTATCCAATTTAGCCAAAGGGCCATCGGGGTTTCCGGTAGGTTTAAAATCATCCATCTTAGGTAACTCCAAGGGGAGCTCACCAAAATCCAAGGGAGTTGCAATCCCATCTTTATAATAAATAGGAAAGGGTTCCCCCCAATATCTTTGTCTGCTAAAATTAGCATCCCGTAAACGATAATTTACTTGTCGTTCGCCAATACCCATTTCCTTTGCTTTTTTCTTCACCGCTTCAATGGCCTCTTTTACCTGCATGCCCGTAATAAAATCCGAATTGATTACTTTCCCATCTTTGGCCTCATAAGCCTCCTCAATCAATTCAGTTTCATCACCATCTACTCCGGCAATCACTCTTGGAATAGGTAAACCAAAATGTTTGGCAAAACGAAAGTCTCTTCCATCATGGGCAGGCACTGCCATTACAGCTCCTGTTCCATAACCTGCTAATACATATTCGCTAATCCAAATGGGAACTTCTTTCCCTGTAAATGGATGCAATGCATAGGAACCTGTAAACACCCCACTGATTCTTTTTACATCTGCCTGGCGTTCTCTTTCACTTCTATTGGTGGCTTCAATTACATATTTATCCACTTCCGCTTTATGTTCGGCGGTAGTTAACACTTTTACCCAATCACTCTCCGGAGCCAACGCCATAAAGCTTACACCAAAAATAGTGTCAGGTCGGGTAGTAAATATTTCTAATTTTTCTTCTCTTCCTTTTAAAGGGAAACGGATTAAAGCCCCTTCACTTTTACCAATCCAGTTGCGTTGCATTTCCTTCATGCTATCGCTCCAATCGAGGGTATTTAAATCTTCATATAAACGATCGGCATATTCGGTAATGCGCAAAAACCACTGACGCATTTGTCTACGTTCAACCGGGTGTCCCCCTCTTTCACTCACCCCATCTTTTACTTCGTCATTGGCGAGTACTGTACCCAGCGCTTCACACCAGTTTACATATGCAAAGGATTGATAAGCTAGTCGATAGTTCATTAAAATACTGCTTTTGGTATGTTCGCTATACCCCTTCCATTCATCGGCAGTAAAAATTTGTTCTACCCCTTCGATGTTTCCGCTGATCATTTGCTGAGAATAATTTTTATTCCCTTGATCCGCGAAAATAGAAATCAATTCAGCAATAGGTCTTGCCTTTTTTATATCTCTATCGTACCAATGATGAAACAATTGTAAAAATATCCATTGGGTCCATTTATAATATTCCGGTTCGGAGGTATTTACTTGTCGATCCCAATCGAAGGCAAAACCAATATTTTTCAATTGATCGATGTATCGGGCAATGTTTTCAGCAGTAGTATCGGCAGGATGTTTACCTGTTTGTATAGCATATTGTTCGGCAGGTAAACCAAAGGCATCAAACCCCATGGGATGCAAAACATTGTACCCACATAATTTTTTATAACGGGCAACAATATCGCTGGCAATATAACCCAACGGATGCCCTACATGTAAGCCGGCCCCACTAGGATAAGGAAACATATCCAAAACATAATATTTGGGTAATTTCGAATCATTTTTAGCGGCAAAAGTTTTATTCTTTTCCCAATGATCTCTCCAACGTTGCTCTATTTCTTGATGATTATATTCCATACAAGGGCAAAGATAAAAAACTCCTCAGTCTATAGGTTATGTATGGGTGGTCTTTTTTTGCCGCCCTGGCCGCTATTCGTTGTAGCCCGCTTATGGCAGGCCACGGCCATCTAATGCCAGTTTGGTATGCCGTTGTTTACTCAGCCGGCATAAGTTGGCCGGGCCAGCCATAAGCGGGGCTGCCACTTCTATCGGTAGCGGATACCAAGTTTATAATATATAAAATGCGATTTTTTCTATTTTTGACTAATAAATTAAAAACTATATGAAAAGAAAACTACCCTATTTTTCAATTCTTATTCTCAGTCTCTGCTTTTTAACTACCCTAAATGCGCAGTTAAGTGGCTGGGACTACCGAACCCCTATTCAGGTAACTGAGTTAAATGGAAGTGGTCAAACCAATTATCAGGTAAAACTAACCGTAAACACAGTAGCCCTTATTTCAGCTGGGCATATGCAAGCTGGTGGCGAAGATATCCGTTTCTCTGATTCATGCGGCGTTGTTATTTACAATCATTATATCGATAGCAATATCAACGCTTTAAATACAACCATTTGGGTAATGGTACCCAATTTACCTGCTTCGGGCACAGCCGATTTTTATATGTATTATGGCAATGCTACGGCCGCCCAAGGATCGAATTTTGCCAATACATTTCCGACAGCAACCATTATTACCAGCAACACCAATATTACAGGAACTATTAATGCCGATTGGTTTGAAATTACCGCCGGTGATACAGCCTTTATTACTGCTGGTTCGCCAGTTATTATCAATGCACGCAATGTAATTATTAGTGGAGCCATTAATGGCAATGGAAAAGGTTTTCAGGGTCCGGCTATCAATACCATAGGTACAGGTCCTGGTGGAGGCGGAACCTCAACCAATTCTGGTTGCGGTGGCGGAAGCTATGGTGGTGTTGGTGGCACTGGGGGCTTGGATGCAGGTGATACACCTGGAGCAGGTGGAGCTAGCTACGGAACCAACAATGGAACAGACGTTGCAATGGGCTCAAGTGGGGGTTCGGGTACAGGTATTTCAACTGGTGGAAACGGTGGAGCTGCCCTTACCATTTCGGCCGAATACATAAGTATTAGTGGAAATATTTCAACCAATGGCAATACCGCAGCGGTAGATGGAACGGGTCGTGGTGGTGGCGGTGGAGCCGGTGGTGGAATTTTACTGGACGCTTGTGAACTAGGTTTTTCCGGTACCATCAATGCCGATGGAGGTAATGGTGGTTTTGGAACCAGCACAGCCAACGATAGTGGCGGTGGTGGTGGTGGTGGCCGTATCAAAGGATTTAACAGTGGTAGTTTAGTGAACACTGGAATCGCAACTGCTAATGGTGGAATCGGTGGGCCGAATGGAACGGTATCTCCAGGTCAACCAGGAACAGTTGGAACCGTGTTCTTCGGTGCAGGAACTTTTCCATTGGTGCCAGCCAGTGCCATTGGTGCTGAACAAAACATTGGTTTATATATAACTTATTCGGATACTGATTTTGTTGTTTGCTCCAATGAAAATTTAACCGCTACTGCAAATACTGGTTTCGATAATTATGATTTTACATTGAATTCAGTTTCTCAGGCGAGCAGCGCAATCAATGCGTTTACGTTTACGAATTTAAACAATAACGATTCTATAGGAATTACCGTCGTTTTAAATGGTTGCTTTAACCAATCAACCGGAGCTGTAATTTCTGTAAATCCAGCACCCGTTGTTGATGCTGGAACCGATCAATTGATTTGTGGTGGAACTAGCATATTGCTGCATGGTACAGGGGCACTTACCTATACCTGGAACAATGGTGTAGTTGATAGCGTATCATTTACTCCACCATCAACTAACAGTTTTATAGTAACCGGAACAGATGTAAATGGATGTTTAGATATGGACACAGTTACCATTAATGTTCAAACAGTGGATGTTTCGGTAACCAACAATGACCCAACTTTAGTAGCCAACGCATTGGCAGCCACTTTCCAATGGTTCGATTGTAATGGAGGCGCTAATATTGGTGGGGCAACCTCATCCAATTTTACACCAACAACCAATGGTAACTATGGTGTTATTGTAACACAAAATGGTTGTACCGATACGTCATCCTGTAATTTTGTGGTAACACTATCACTTGATGAACAAAACCCAAATGCAATTACAGTATATCCCAACCCAAGCAATGGATTAATTACCATACAAGGTGCAGGAGCTGGTAATTTTGTATTGATCAACGAATTGGGTCAACCTGTAAATTATATTCAATTGAACGATACAAACAATTATACTACCAAAGTTGATTTTCTAAAAAGTGGTATATACTTTATCCAA